>NZ_JBFRGC010000014.1:0-195642 GCF_052115145.1 Paenibacillus sp. 2TAB26 | reverse complement strand
GTTACCTCACTTTTGGACATCATTTTGAGCAATAACACCACTGGAGTTCGTTAGCGTTCTTAAAACACAATTTCCTGCCCAGTAGCGTCTACTGAGTTCGTTAGGAATTGGTAGACTAATCTCGCAACCTAGCTCCTACCTCGACACATCTAACGAACTCCACAGGCCCTATTTGATCAAATTAGGCTTGTTTTATTTTCTAACGAACCCCACACTCCCTATTTACCTAAGTTACCTCACATTTGGACATCATTTTGAGCAATAACGCCTCTGGAGTTCGTTAGCGTTCAGAAAACGCATTTTCCTGCCTAGTAGCGTCTTCTGAGTTCGTTAGGAATTTGTAGACTAATCTCGCAACCTAGCTCCTACCTCAACACATTCTAACGAACTCCACAGACGCTATTTGATCAAATTAGGCTTGTTTTATTTTCTAACGAACCACACGCTCCCTATTTACGCATTTAGACTCCATTTTGAGCAATAACGCCACTGGGATTCGTTAGCGTTCAGAAAACACAATTTTCTGCCCAATAGCGTCTACTGAGTTCGTTAGGAATTGGTAGACTACGCTCACTCCCCAGCCCCTACCTCAACACATTCTAACGAACTCCACAGGTGCTATTTGATCAAATTAGGCTTGTTTTATTTTCTAACGAACCCCACACTCCCTATTTACCTAAGTTACCTCACATTTGGACATCATCTTGAGCAATAACGCCACTGGGGTTCGTTAGTTCAGAAAACACAATTATCTGCCCAATAGCGTCTACTGAGTTCGTTAGGAATTGGTAGACTACGCTCACTCCCCAGCCCCTACCTCAACACATTCTAACGAACTCCACAGGCGCTATTTTATCAAATTAAGCTTGTTTTATTTTCTAACGAACCCCACGCTCGCTATTTACCTAAGTTACCTCGCATATGGACATCCTTTTGAGCAATAACGCCACTGGGGTTCGTTAGCGTTCAGAAAACACAATTTCCTGCCCAATAACGTCTACTGAGTTCGTTAGGAATTGGTAGACTACGCTCACAGCTCATCCCCTACCTCGACACATTCTAACGAACTCCACAGGCGCTATTTGATCAAATTAGGCTTGTTTTATTTTCTAACGAACCACACACTCGCTATTTACCTAAGTTACCTCACATCTGGACATCATTTTGAGCAATAACGCCTCTGGAGTTCGTTAGCGTTCAGAAAACACAATTTTCTGCCAAATAGCATCTACTGGGTTCGTTAGGAATTGGTAGACTAATCACGCAACTTAGCCCCTACCTCAACACATTCTAACGAACTCCACAGGTGCTATTTGATCAAATTAGGCTTGTTTTATTTTCTAACGAACCACATACTCGCTATTTACCTAAGTTACCTCACATCTGGACATCATTTTGAAAAATAACGCTACCGGAGTTCGTTAGCGTTCAAAAAACACAATTTCCTGCCCAATAGCGTCTACTCAGTTTGTTAGGAATGAAAATGCAATTGTAATGTGAGCATCCCCTCAACCAAAACAAACCAAAAATGACACCCAAACTGTTATCAGTTTGAATGTCACTTTCATTTCCAAGCCATGCTTATACGCAGCTTAAAGATACGCTTCCCAGATGAGCAAACTGTGCTTGAATTGTATCTCCCGGCTGAAAAGCAATTGCTTCCGTAATCGCTCCGCTCAGCACGATATCGCCCTTGCGCAGCCCTAAGCCGCGCTCGCCTAACTTATTAACAGCCCATGCGACCGATACAGCGGGGTCGCCCAGCACCGCGGCACCGGCGCCAGTAGCCATCACTTGATTGTTTTTCGAGAGCACAACGCCGATTTCAGGCAAATTCAACTCTCGCACAGGAACCATTTTGCTGCCAATTATAAATTTAGCCGATGAGCAATTGTCCGCTACAACATCCGCAAGCGTAAACTTGAAATCCAAATACCTGCTGTCTATTACTTCAATTGCTGCAGCAACATACTGCGTTGCACGTAGCACATCTTCACCGGTTATATTCGTTCCTTGCAGATCCTCGCCTATAAAGAAAGCAATTTCCGGCTCAGCCTTCGGATGAATCAATTGTTTGAAATCGATAGATTCCCATTCCAAAGCTAGCATATCGCTAGTCAGCTCACCGTAAATCGCTTCATAGACACCCATCATTTCCTGCTTTGCTTTGCTAGTCAGCCCCAGCTTATAGCCAATCGAGCGCGTGCCAGCTTGAATCTTGCGCTGTAACAGCTGCTTTTGCACATCATAAGCCTTCTCTATTGTTAAGTCTGGATATTGATCTGTAACCTTAATTACTTCTCTGGACTCTTTCTCGGCATCGTACAAATACGTTACGATTTCTTGTTCCATTTCACGTGTGATCTCCATCCTTTACAGCACCCCGTTCTTATTTCTGTCCGCCAGCTCTGCGGCAACATCAACAATCATGTCTTCTTGTCCGCCGATAATGCCCCTTCTGCCAAGCTCAATTAGAATGTCGCGCGAGTCAATGCCAAATCTTTTGCTTGCGCGATCCGCATGCAGCAGGAAACTGGAGTATACACCCGCATAACCCATCACGAGACTGCCCGTGACGATTTCTTGCGGACGCTGAAGAAGTGGACTGACGATATGCTCAGCCAAATCCATCATTTTATACAAATCGATCCCGATATTCAGACCTAATCGATCTAACACCGCAATTAAAACCTCTGTTTGGGTATTGCCCGCTCCAGCTCCCAAGCATCGCACGCTGCCATCAATTCGAGTTGCACCTTCTTCGATTGCTACAAGCGTATTGGCAACTGCCAAAGACAAATTATTGTGCGCGTGGAAACCAATTTCTATCGATAAGGCTTGTTTTAACGCTTCTATTCGCTCACGAACCTGATGCGGCAGCAGCGCTCCGGCAGAATCCGTCACATACACAGCCTCAGCGCCATAGCTTTCCATCAATTTCGCTTGTTCTACCAGTTTCTCTACGGGAGCGGAATGCGACATCATCAGGAAACCAATCGCTTCCATGCCGAGCTCTCTAGCCATATAAAGATGCTGGGCTGACACATCTGCTTCCGTGACATGAGTTGCTACTCGTACTAGGCTCGCCCCTAGAGCTCTTGCTTGCTTCAGCTCATGAACCGTCCCTATGCCTGGCAGCAGTAGAACGGCGATCTTCGCTTGTTTGCTTTCATCTACGGCTGCTTCAATCAGCTTCATTTCATCAACGAGCGAACGGCCATACTGCAAAGTTGACCCGCCTAAACCATCGCCATGGCTGACTTCAATATTGTGCATGCCCGCATCATCAAGCGCACGAACAACGCTCCGCACCTGTTCTTCTGTAAATTGGTGTGCAACCGCATGGCTGCCATCCCGCAAGGACACTTCCGTAATTTGGACCGGCTGATTACTTTTTCGGTTCACCCTTTACACCTCGCTATTCGTTTCGCTAGACTGGTTTGATAGGCGGTTTTTTGCATAATCTTCAGCTACCCGGACAGAGGCAGCCGTCATAATATCAAGATTGCCTGCGTATGGCGCGAAGTAATCTCCTGCTCCCTCTACCTCGAGAAACACCGATACTCGATTTCCATCAAAAATAGGCTCCTGCTTCAAGCGATAGCCTGGCACGTATTCTTTTACGCGTTCAACCATGTCATAAATCGCTTTGCTTATAACAGCCTCATCCATATTTTTCACTTCGCAATAGACGGTGTCTCGCATCATAAACGGCGGATCTGCTGGATTTAAGACGATTAGCGCTTTTCCACGATCTGCACCGCCCACCTCTTCTATCCCGCGGCGTGTTGTAATCGTAAACTCATCGATATTAGCCCGCGTGCCCGGTCCCGCGCTTTTGCTAGCAATTGTCGCTACAATCTCAGCATACACGACGTCTGCTGCTTCATTTATAGCATGAATGATCGGGATCGTTGCTTGCCCCCCGCATGTGATCATATTGACGTTCGTCGCTTGCAGATGATTGCCCATGTTTACGACAGGGGATAGGAATGGCCCAACTGCTGCCGGTGTTAAATCAATGACCATTTTGCCCATCATTTGCAGCACTTCATTATGTTTAACATGAGCTTTGGCGGAAGTAGCATCAAAAATAATGTCCGCAAGCTCAGGATTGTCGATAAGCCCCTGAATGCCATTCGAAAAAGTCGCATATCCGCGTCCTTTGGCCCGCTCAAGTCCTTCCGAATTCGGATCGATGCCGATTACCGCTGTAAGCGTAAGCCAATGGCTTCTTTCCAGCTTGTACATTAAATCCGTACCGATGTTGCCAGATCCGATAATAGCTGCTTTCAATTTCCCCATATGGTTTGTCCTCCTACTCGAATGCTACGGATACCGACCCGATAGAACCAAATCGTGCTTCGATGTGGTCTCCGGCTTTAACCTGAACCGCTCCTGACAAAGCACCCGGCAAAATAATTTCTCCAGCCTTTAATGAAATATCAAATTCACTAAGCTTGTTCGCAAGCCATGCAATCGCATGGGCTGGATGTCCGAGTGCAGCTGCTCCCGCTCCCGTTGCGACTTGCTCGCCATTTTTAAATAAAATCATTCCAAGATCGCGTAAATCTATATTGTCGATAGACGTTTTTTTCTTCCCGATCACAACTTTTGCCGATGAACCATTGTCAGCTACCGTATCGATCAACTTGATTTTCCAATCTGCAATTCGGCTATCAATAATTTCTAATGTAGGCACAATATATTTTGTAGCTAACAGCACATCGAGGAACGTTACATCCGGCCCCTTCAGATCCCGATCAAGGATGAAGCCAATTTCCGCCTCAATGCGCGGCGCGATCATTTCATTTGCTTTTACGATGCTTTGATCTTGCACTTCCATATCATCAAGCAAATGTCCATAATCCGGCTCATTGACATTCAGCATCGTTTGCATCGCTTTGCTTGTTAGTCCAACTTTCTTGCCTATAATGTGACGACCTGCCTCCAGCTTTTGCTTGACGACCTGCAATTGTACGTGATAGGCATCGGTTACAGTTATTTCCGAGTAACGTTCAGTAAAAGGTGCGATAGCCACTTGTGTCTCTTCCGCTTCCAATAGTTCACTTGCCAGCGTATTGATGATTGGGTTCATAGTAAATGTCCTCTCTTTCCTCCTAAAAATAAAGCGGATGGTGACGATATCGTCACCATCTTCCTTATAGCTTCATCGTGATCGATTTGGCTTCTGTATAGAAATCAAAGCTATGACGACCGCCTTCACGGCCGATTCCACTTGCTTTCGAGCCTCCAAATGGGGTACGCAGATCGCGGAAATACCAACAATTAATCCAAAACAATCCGGAGTTTACAGAAGCGGCCACACGATGTGCGCGGCGCAGGTCATTCGTCCAAACAACGCCTGCAAGTCCATAAATCGAGTCGTTTGCTATTCGAATCGCATCTTCTTCTGTTTTGAATGGAATGACCACGAGAACCGGTCCAAAAATCTCCTCCTGCGCAACTCGCATCTTGTTGTCTACATCATAAAGCACAGTTGGCTTATAGAAGTTGCCATTTCCAAGCCCTTCGACGCGTGTGCCTCCGCAGCCGAGCTTCGCACCCTCAGCGAGTCCTATCTCCACATAGCTGTGGACCTCTTCGAGATGTGATTTGGATACGAGTGCCCCCATATCCGTCTCTTCGTCAAGCGGCATACCTACTTTTATTTGATTAACAGCTGCAATAAATTTTTCCAAAAACGTATCGTATACGCTTTCATGAAGCAGCATACGTGAGCCAGCAAGACAGATTTGTCCTTGGTTACGGTAGATGGCATCGATTGAGCCTTTCACAACTTCATCCAAATCAGCATCTTCAAAAACGATATTAGCTGATTTCCCGCCTAGCTCGAGAGAAACTGGAATCAATGATTCTGCTGCATTTCGCATGACCGTCTTACCTGTACCCGACTCTCCGACGAATGAAATTCGGCGAACATAAGGATGGGAAGCCATAATTGTGCCAACCGTGCTGCCTGATCCGGCAATAATGTTCAATACGCCCGGAGGAAGCCCAGCTTCATTTGCAATTTCCCCAAGAACAAAAGCACTGAGCGGTGTGTTCGAAGCTGGTTTAACAACAACCGTATTGCCAGCTGCAAGTGCTGCCGATACCTTCCAGGTCATTTGCATGAAGGGCAAGTTCCAAGGAATAATGATGCTGGTTACGCCCGCTGGTGCATATTTGGTATAGGACATCATGCCTTGCTTTTCAAAATTTTCAGCATGATGATAGAGTGCCATTTCGGCAAAAAATCGCATATTCGATGCCGCTCTCGGTATATCAAAGCCACGGCTTTCTTTAATCGGCTTGCCGACATCAAGTGTTTCTAGTACCGCAATTTCTTGATGCCTTTGCATAATCAAATCGGACATGCGGCATAAAATTTCGGCTCTTTTCTCTACTGTCATATGGCTCCAAACGCCGCTTTCGAACGTTCTCTGCGCTACCTCGATCGCCCTGGTCGTATCTGCTTCATTCGCCATTGCCACTGAGGCCAGCTTCATATTCGTTGCCGGATTAATCGTATCGAATGTGGCACCCGAAATGGAATCTACGAATGCGCCGCCGATAAATAGCTTCGCATCTTTTACAGCAGGATTTGCTATAATGTCATGATTCATCTACAGCCCTCCTACTCTTCAATTTCGAGAGTCATTTCAATTTCAATGGCTGTATTGTTTGGCAGCTGCGCCATTCCAACTGCGGATCTTCCATGCTTGCCCTTATCTCCGAATACATCAACCAGCAAGTCAGATGCGCCATTCATTACTTTCGGCTGCTGTGTGAAATCTTCTGTGCTATTTACGAAACCTAAAATTTTGACCACACGTTTCACTTTGCTAAGCTCGCCGAGCTCCTGCTTCACGACTTTTAATAAATTAATCATCGATTGCCGTGCAGCCAGATAACCTTCCTCGACGGTTAAATCCCTGCCCAGTTTTCCATGATACTCATCTACTCCCTGGCCTGCTGTGAAGAGCAGGTTCCCCGCCCTAACGCAGGTTACATAATTGCCTACCAGCGGACGTGAGGAGCCAAGCGTGATGCCAAGCTTTTGCAAATTTTCTTCCGGTGTTGCCAGCGCTTGATTTTCCACCTAAGTCACCTTCTTATTCTGGTTTCCATTCCTTAACTTCTTCAGACATTACATGTCCGCATGATTTGCAAGTACGCACTTCTATATTTGAATTGAAGCTGTGGATCGCTCCTTTTACTTGTGTTTCAATATCGGTTAACTGTACGGTTACGCGGTGCATCTCGTGGTTGCAGCTCTCGCAAAACCATACAAAATCCTCTAGCTCCCCTTTGTCGCGTTTGCGCTCAATAACGATGCCAAACGTGTCAGCCACACGATGCGGTGAATGCGGTACCATTGCCGGCAGCATGAATACTTCGCCTTCATTAACGGCAACAACCTTGCGCTCGCCAGCCTCGGTAATACATTCCACATAACAAGAGCCCTTCACTTGATAGAAGAACTCATCGGACGGATCAATGTGAAAGTCTCTGCGTCTGTTCGGTCCGCCAAGCACCATTGCAATAAACTCAGAATCTTCCCATATTACCTTGTTATTAACGGGTGGTTTGAGCTGCTCCTTGTTATCTTCGATCCATTTCAAAAGATTAAAAGCGGTTAATGATTTAGCAGTTGCCATAATAAACCCTCACCTTCAAATCGATATTTTTTGGATAAAAGCTGATCTTGTTTTCACTATAAGATAATGTCGACATCATGTCAATATTAATATTGACGATATGTCAGTTTTATTTGAAAGCGCATTAAAAAAGGGAAAAGACCGCGTCGCCAATCGGCACTACTGCGGTCTTCTCCCTGCCAAATCATCTTAAATATTAGTCACAACAATCGCCTTATCATCCTGATTCCACACGGCTTTACTTCCAGTTGCTAGTTCAATAAAGGAGATCGGAATATACGTTGTACCGCCCACCATGACTGAAGAAGCAGCCATCGGTTTCTTCACTCCATTCACCGTTGCTTCCTTCTGCCCAATCTGCAGTTGAATGGTAACGCCGTCTTTTGTCCCCGTTACCGTCTTGGAAGCACCATTCCATTTCACTTCATAACCTAATTTCTCAAAAATAGTACGTAAGGGAACGAGCGTTGCACCATCTTTGCTAAACGGCTGTGCTGCCAAAGGAAGTGCCGCCTCACCGTTAAGCTGCAGACTCGCCTTAGGCAGTCCGCTAACAGGATCACCAAGTAGCGGCGAAGAAAGGACGTACATCCCATGGCCAGAGAACACCCAAATTAAATGACGATCCCATTCTACAAAGGTGCCATGCACAGGATCGGATTGATCGCTCATATACTTTTTACCTTCATCGTCAGTCAATTCGCCTGACATTTTCGGTACAAAATAAGCAGCAATCGTTGGTTTTAACGGATCTTTAAGATCAAACATTTGAATGCCTGCATTGTAGAATGCATAGGGCATATATTGTTGGCTTGGTGTACCTGGCTGAATTTCAGCATAGCCGGTACGCTTCGGTCCGAAGCTGCCTCGACGCTGGCAATAGTCCGTAAACGGCGCATCTGCCGGCGGCGTTGGACGCGGCATAATCGTTGCTATTTTCGGATTAAGCGGATCTTTAACATCAATCGCGTAAATTTCTTTATACGGCTCATGGCAATCCTCGCTGAGCGGATAACCGCTGTAATAAACCATGCCCGTCGTCTCTACTTTACTGACGTCGATATTATCGCCCTCAGTTCCTGCAAAGCTCATCGGCATTTCAAGATGCGATACCGTCTTCATATTGTTCGGATCAGAAATATCTACAATGTAGAAGCCTAATCCACCCATCGCTGCATAACCGTATTTTCCGCCTTCTTCTACTGTTTTGGGAATAAACAACGGCATTCGCGATCCCATCCAGCTTGTTTTATTACCTGCTCGCGGATTTAGATTATATTGTGCTTCTTCACCAATGCGTTGTCCAGGTACTGACCAAATCGATAGCTGCTTTGGTTTTGTTGGATCTGAGATGTCATAGACAAGCTGTGCACCTGAATAAAGATAGGTTTTATATTCTGTGTTCGCGTAGCTGTCGTCTGGAGCACCTGCAACAAATAAATATTTATCGCCGGAATAGACCGGGATGTCTTGGCAGCCAGATCCTTGCTGCGGCTTATCTTTGGAGTAAGTACTCGAATCAAGCGGCGTCTCGGAAAGAATTTTCCAATCCGTCCAGTTCGGGCCGTTCACCTCATAAATTCGGAAGCCGCGCAGCATTTCAAAGTCGCGAATTGCCTTTACTTCGTCTGGATTCGTGTACTTATTCGTTATTTTGCCGTAGCGCGGAACCTCATAGCACTGAACAGCTAAATTTTTATCTAATTCCTCGTTGTACTTCACGTTAAACGGGCCAAATTGATGTTCACCCGCTTGTTTGTCGATCCATTTTGTTGTAATAAGCTCGGCCTTTAGCGGGTCCGTTATATCAAATAAATTGTATTGATTGGTCTCATAGTCATACAAATAGCGACGTCCATCCAAATCAAAGGATGTTTGCCAGCTGTGTCCGTACCCCGCTACGAATGGATAAAAGGCTTCAACCTTCATGTTTTTAATATATTGATTCAAGTCTAGATAAGGCAAGCTGCCGTTGAACGGCTGTGGTCCTTCATTTTCCGGCATGACCGTCGGATGAGTAAACACGCCAGTCTCTACATTGTAACCCCAGCTGCCTTCTGCTGGTTCGGCCGGCTCACCCGGCAATCGTTTATGCGTTTCGTCTACTGGATACGGTTGTCCAGCATCAGGTGCATTCACGTTGACGCCTGTGCGCTTCGCAACATAGGCGCCTGAATTGGATTCTGCCTTCACGGCAGTTGTATCTGAGGATGCAAAGATAGGTAAAGACGGAAAGATGAGCGTACTAACAACAGTTACGAGGAGAACACTACTAAAAATTCGCTGCCTGACCGCTTTTTTCATCAGTTCAAAACCTCCAGGAATAAAATATTCATTACCTTTTGGAAACGCTTGCAATTGATCTGATCGAGCAACCCTGACAAAACATTCATGCTGTTCTTAGCTCGAACGTATTCAGCCCCTTTAACAGCCTCCTTCAAAAACATCAGATGTAATTCCAGAATCAACCTAACAATATATTGAATATGACACAGTGTCAATATGATTAATTTCATTTTTTTGTCATTCTTTTATTCTGAAAAAAGGCTTCAACGACAAATAAGAGTCTGTCGAAATTACCATTCGCCAAGACTCATTTTCAGTCATCATTCCCTATCGATCACACAAAATTAAATCGTTAAACGTCTTTCCAATCTTCGTGCAAGTAAAGAAAGCGTATAATTTACGATGAAGTAAAGAATAGCGACTAACAATAAAATTGGAATAACAAACTTAACATTATAGTTATAAATAATTTGTGCACTTCGCATCATTTCTGGGAGTGTAATTACGATAGCTAGCGAAGAGCCTTTGAGAATAGAAGTACACTCGCTGACGATAGGCGGAATCATCCGTTTTAGCGCTTGCGGGAGAATAATATGCCATATCGTTTGGACATAGGTTAAGCCGGAAGCTCTTGCAGCCTCCACCTGCCCCTTAGAAATGGAATTTAAACCGCTGCGGACAATTTCACATAACATAGCTGACGCATAAACCGTTAAGCCCGCTACTGATGCGGTAAACACGTCCAGCTTTAAGCCAATTTCCGGCAGTGCAAAAAAGATAAAGAAAAAGACGAGCAGAAGCGGAATGTTGCGAATTAAACCTACATAGAGAGCAATGATTTTCGCAATAATAGGAATTTTGGCGTATCTAATAATGCCCATGATCGTACCAAATACGAAGGCTAATACAATAGAGAGAGCTGATACTTCAATCGTTACTAAAAATCCTTTAAGTAAGTAAAGAAGATTATTCGCTGAGTAAGCACCTATGAAATCCATGACAGCTCTCCTTTCTAATCGCTCGCCGATAATTTCCGTTCTAGATAGCCGATAAAGAGACTGAGCGGAAGCGTCAATATTAAGTAGAAAATAGCTACAAAAATGTATACATCAAATACAATAAACGTATCCGATGAAATAATGTCCCCGTAGTACATAAGATCCTTGCCAGATATCGACCCCAGAATAGCAGATCCCATCACCAAATTTAGAAATTGATTGCCAAGAGGCGGGATAACAACTTTAATCGCCTGCGGCAAAATAATATGTCGCATCGTTTGAATGTAAGTAAGTCCTGATGCCCGCCCCGCCTCAACCTGCCCATGAGGTACTGCTTGAATTCCTGCTCTAATCGCCTCTGCAATATAGGCACCCGAATATACGGCTAATCCAAGCGTTCCGCTTACAAAGGCATTTAATTGGATCCCTACCGCCGGTAAACCAAAATAGAAGAAAAAGATTTGTATGAGCAAGGGCGTATTTTGAATAAATTCAATATACATCGTCGCCAAGCCCTTAACGGGCTTCACGGGAGAAATCTTCATGACGGCAACGATCGTTCCAATCACTAAACTTAATAGCAGCGCGAGCAGACTGACCTGGAGCGTTGTTAGAAAACCAGCCCAAAATTGTTCCCTGTATTCAAGTAAAATTGAAAAATCCAACATCTAACTCAGTCCTCTCCGCTTCTAGATGTCTAAGGAGATAAAGGGACGAATGAACGCATTCGTCCCCTCCTGCCATTATTCTGGTTTTTGTTTTAACCATTTTTCATATATTTTGTCGTACTCACCGGTTTCTTTTAATTTTTTTAGCGAAGCATTAACCTTATCCAGCATTTCTTTATCGCCTTTTCTAACTGCGATTCCCCATGGCTGATCTTCAATAACACCGCCAACTAGTTTATATCCCGGGTTTTCCAAGGCAAGTCCCATTAAAATAGCATTGTCAGTCGTTAGCACATCACCTTTGCCCGTGCTAAGCGCCGTAAACGCTTCGCCAAGGTTCTCATATTCAGATACGACTGCTTCCGGTGATTTCTCTTCAATTACTTTGCCGTCTCTCGTTCCTTTAACAGCGATAACCTTCTTGCCCTTTAAATCTGCAATGCTTGTAATCGTTGAATTCTCAGGCACGAGCAGTGATTGACCGGCACTGAAATACGGATCAGAGAAATCCACTTCCTGCTTTCTCTCTTCTGTAATTGTCATCGTGCGAACGATCAGATCGATGTCGCCATTTTTCAGCATCGGTATTCTTGTTTTACCATTCACTTCAACATATTCAATATTGTCTTCCGAGCCCGTGATGTCTTTTACGATAGCTGCTGCAATATCGAGGTCAAAACCTTTGGTTTTGTTATCTCCCGTGTCAACATAACCAAATGGAAAAGCATCTGCGCCAATTCCGACGGCAATTTTTTTCTGATCCTTGCCTGATGCCGGTTCTGCTTTACCTCCACACCCAGCCAGACTAACAGTGAGCAACACCGATGCAACCGTTATACTTAGATTCTTCTGCCATTTCTTCATACGTAAATCCCCCTTATTCCCTTTTATTAATGAACCAGAATTCGACTAAGAAACAATCTCGTTCTGTCTTCACTCGGACTTGCAAAGAAATGTTCAGGTTTTCCTTCTTCAACGATCTGACCTTGATCCATGAATATAACGCGATCGGCTACTTCACGTGCGAAGCCCATTTCATGCGTAACCACAACCATAGTCATCCCTTCACGTGTTAGCGCTTTCATGACGTCCAAAACTTCACCAACCATTTCAGGATCTAATGCAGAGGTCGGTTCGTCAAAAAGCATGACTTTCGGCTTCATTGCGAGTCCCCTTGCAATAGCTACCCTTTGCTGCTGACCACCTGATAGTTTGGAGGGGAAAACATTTGCTTTCTCCGTTATCCCAACTTTATCAAGGTAATACATAGCCAGCTTCTCAGCCTCGTTCTTTGGCATACCTCGTACTTTGATAGGTGCAAGCGTGATGTTCTCAATAACTGATTTATGTGGATATAGATTAAAATGCTGAAACACCATTCCAATCTCTTGCCGCATGACATTAATATTCGTGTGCTTGTCATTCACTTTATGGCCATTCACAACAAGTTCTCCAGAAGTAACATTCTCCAATCGGTTAATGCAGCGCAGAAGCGTGCTTTTGCCAGATCCTGATGGACCAATGATGACAACCACTTCTCCTTCTTTGATGTTTAGATCAATATCTTTCAGGACGTGGTTCGAGCCATAATGTTTATTTATTTTGCGAAATTGAATCACGCGGTGAACCTCCGATACGAAAGAATTTTGCAGCATTTCCGCCAAATAAAGCGGCCTTTTCTTCTTCGGTTAAGTTGAGGCTTTGTTCGATGACCTGGCCTGGAGGAACTTCCCTAAGCAAAAAGGGGTAATCAGAGCCCATCATAATTTGTTCATGACCAAATCTATCTATCATGAATTTGAGGTTAAGAGGATCGAACACTAAAGAATCATAAAACATTTTTTTGGCATAATAGCTGGGCGGATGTGTTGTTAAACGAAGCTGCGGCCAAACGTTCCACCCTTGATCAAGCCTTGGCAGAATATAGGGAAAAGATCCTCCGCCGTGAGCAAAACAAACCTGCAAATCTGGGAATCTCTCCATCAGGCCGCTCCAAACAAAAGTAGCTGCTGCTAGAGCCGTTTCGCTTGGCATGCCTATCGTATACATGAAATTATGTCTTGGCGTTCTATCTTTTCCGAGTGTCTCCCATGGATGAATGAACAAGGGGACCTTCCATTCTTCAGCCATTTGGAAAAATGCAATAAAGGAAGGATCGTCTAAATTTTTACCATTTATGTTGGAGCCGATTTCAATTCCATTTAAATGAAGCTCATGCATGCAGCGATCCATTTCACGAATAGCGGCATCAGCGTCCTGCATCGGGACGGTACCGAGCCCAGCAAAACGGTTTCTATGCTGCGCGACCGTTTCAGCTATAAAGTCATTCTGAATGCGTGACATCTCTATTGCTTCATCTAATGGTGCCCAATAAGAAAAGGTAACCGGAATGGGAGACAAAACCTGCATATCAACGTTTTCCCTATCCATATCCTCTATTCTTTTTTTGGGGCTCCATACTTGATCCGTTACCTCACGAAATGATTTGCCGGCTACCATAATCGTAGCACCGCAAGTACATGTTCGATTTAATATCGGCCATCGATCCCCCCCGTATTTCTGATAAAAATCGGGAAGCTGCTCAGGTATAATATGCGTATGCGTATCGATTCGCATGATTTGAAACCTCCTTATAAAAGGGATATCATTCTAAGTAGAAAAGCATGAGCTGGGAATAAAGATGACGAGATGTCAGTTTTTTCGAAAAAAACCACCATCGAATCCCAAATGAGGTATACTATTTAAATAAACCGCTTACAAATTGTGCATCCTTTGTAAACTTTCAGCTTGGATATCTATCATATTATGATGATTATGACATCATGTCAATAAGAATTATGCAAATTTGATTTTGGATGATAGTCGATGAACCGCCATTCTTTTTTATATTTACAATTGGGATGTCATTCGACTAGAATGTATAGTACTCTACAGGCAATATTCTCTTGAAAGGTTGAGATCCTATATGGAAAACGAAATAAAAGATATCGACGGTCGACACCTTAGATCGCAGCAAACGAGGCAAAAGCTTTTAAAAGCAGCCAGAACCGTTTATTTGAAAGAAGGCTTTCAGAACAGTACAATTAATCAAATTATTAAATTGGCAAAAACCGGTTATGGTACAGCCTATACCCATTTTACCGGAAAAGATGATTTTCTAATCGTATTGATGGAAGACGTCATGCAGCAGTTTTTTGATATCGCGAATATCTCCTTCCAACCGACATCCAAAGAAGAGGCTAAAAAGGTCATTAAGAGCCAAGTACTCACCTTCTTCCAAATTGCCGAATCAGAACGAGACATGATGAAAGTATTTGCTGAAGCTATGGGACTCTCATCTGCGGTAAATACAAAGTGGGAAGAAATACGTCACAAGCTTATTCAAAGCATAACGACTGACATCACCTACTCTCAGCAGCATGGTTTAGCTCGAACAGACTTAAAGGCAGAGCTCGTTGCATGCCAATGGTTCTATTCGAATGAAATGTATCAATGGGATATTGTTCATAACAGACACCAATATTCTCTCGAAGAAATTGCGAATACCATCACAACTATGTATACCGACGCTCTTTACTTATAAGGGCTCGGTATGCCTTTTTGGCATTCTTGCACAATAATATTGACACTTTGTCATATTTATTTTATATTGATGCTGCGTCAACTTGTTTGCACAAAATTGGTTGAAGGGATGGAAAAGCAGATGATTATCGGGGTTCCAAAAGAAATTAAAAACAACGAAAACCGTGTCGGAATTGCACCAGCCGGAGTAACGGCCTTCTTGAACAATGGTCATGAGGTTTGGATAGAAGCGCAAGCAGGAGCAGGCAGCGGATTCTCGGACGCTGACTACTTAGCCGCAGGAGCTAAAATTGTATCCACTGCTCAGGAAGTCTGGTCTGCAGAAATGGTTATTAAAGTGAAAGAGCCGCTTGCAGAAGAATATGTTTATTTTCGTGAAGGCTTATTATTATATACCTATCTTCACCTTGCTCCAGAAGCAGAGTTAACAAAAGCTTTGGTCGATCGCAAGGTCGTTGCCATCGCCTATGAAACGATTCAATTCGATAATGGAGCTTTGCCGCTGCTCATGCCGATGAGTGAAGTTGCCGGACGAATGTCGATCCAGATCGGTGCCCAATTCCTTGAGAAGCCGCATGGCGGAAAAGGTGTTTTATTAGGCGGCGTGCCTGGGGTAGCGCCTGGTGAGGTGGTCATTATCGGCGGCGGAATCGTTGGTACAAATGCGATTAAGATCGCTGTCGGATTCGGYGCTTCTGTTACCGTACTCGATGTAAGTCCAGATCGCCTTCGGCAGCTTGACGATATGTTTGGCGGGCGTATTCGAACGCTAATGTCCAATAGCTATAACATCGCAGAAGCGGTAAAAAAGGCTGATCTTTTAATCGGTGCTGTTCTTATTCCAGGAGCGAGAGCTCCTCGCTTGGTTACGGAGGAAATGGTTAAAACGATGCAGCCGGGGTCTGTCATCGTCGACGTTGCCATCGATCAAGGCGGCTCTATTGAAACGGTGGACCGTATTACTACCCACAGCAATCCTACCTATGAAAAACATGGTGTCATCCACTATTCCGTTGCGAACATGCCTGGTGCCGTCGCTCGAACTTCTACGATTGCTTTAACTAATGTAACGATTCCTTATGGCGTACAAATTGCCAACAAAGGCTATAAGCAGGCTGCTCTAGACAACAAAGCCATTGCTAGAGGTATTAATATTGCTGAGGGCAATGTAACCTATAAAGCGGTTGCCGATGCACACGGATACGATTACATTGACATTTCCGACTATTTGAATACCCCTTCTAAGCAAGTTGCCGTGTAAGGGAGAATCATGAGATATGCCAATCGTAACGATTCAGATGATGGAAGGAAGATCAACCGAACAAATAAAGTCTCTTATTGCCAGCGTAACAGAGACCATTGCAGCAGAATTGAACTCTCCAAAGGAGCGAATTCGCATTTTAGTTACAGAAATCCCCTCCACCCATTGGGGAATTGCCGGTGTTCCAGCAGCAGAAATTATCGCTCCGCCTAAACATACGTAGTGACTTCCACCTGCATAAATTCAGCCACTTTATTGGACGGTGAGATCGGTACCGCCAATGATGGTGGCTATTTGTTTTGATAACTGTTGCTTAGAAAAGGGGTTTACCTAACGATGAAACAAATCAGCAATTCTAAACAAATGAAACTATCTTTTTTTGGAAAAAACCTGCTTCTCTCCGGTTTGAACATCGTCTTGATTGCGCTTATCCTCATTACAGCCAGCTATTTTATCCAAGAACGAGTTTTAGTCAAAACCTTAAATCAACAGGCAGAAGGTTTTGCAGCGCTTGCTGCAAGTGAATTCGAATTAGCCGAAGTTAAAGAAGCTTTCCAAAATCATGACGTAAACAGTCCGCTCCACAAAAAACTTATTGGGAAAATAGCACATTTTCAAAATACGAACAACAGTGTATCCCAATCCTATTTATACTCTGTTGATATCGCACAAGGAAAAACGCCGATTCTGCTAGCCGTCCCGCAAGACTATATTGACTCCGGCTACACGCCGGGCACCGCTTATGAGCAATCCCCCGTCATGCTGAAGGTCATGAAAAAGTTGCTCGAAAGCAAAAAAGCAGCAACAACAGACATTTACACAAACCGTTATGGACAATGGATAACCGTCGTTCATCCCATCATGGATGAGCAGAACAATGTCATTGCGGCATTTGCGATTGATCTTCATGCGGATATCGTCTCCGAAGGAAAAAAAGAGCTGCTCCTATGGACGTTGTCCGTTCTGATAGCAGCGCTTCTCGTCATTTTGTTTATCCAAATTGTTGTGCTGCGCAAATTGCTTTCACCTATTAAAGAGTTGAACGGTGCTTTTCGTAAAGTTAGCGAGGGTCAGCTTGATGTGAGTCTGCCCACTAATCGTCTGGATGAATTAGGCTTATTGAATGCCCGTTTCAATGAAATGATATTAAGCTTACGAGACATGATTAATGGTGTACAGCAAAATGCCCATCAAGCAACGATTCAAGCGAATGAACTAGCAACGAATGCCGAGCAAAATTCGAAGTCGCTTAGTGAGGTTTCACACCGCATTCGCCAGGTTGCTGTTGGCGCAGAAACGCAGGAACAGGTAGCCTTCGAAAGCTCTCGTGCAATGGAGGAAATGGCAGTGGGCATACAGCGTGTAGCTGAATCCGCAGCTAGTATGGCGGTTGCCTCTGAGGATATGTCTGAGGAAGCCTCACAAGGCAATCTCTATATTACGAAAGTTATCCATCAGATGGATGGCATCCATCAATCCGTTCAACAATCGTCCGCTTCCATCAACTCGCTAAGCGATCGCTCTAACGAAATTGTGCAAATTGTCGAGGTCATTGCTGGAATTGCATCACAGACCAACTTATTGGCACTGAATGCCGCCATTGAAGCAGCCAGAGCCGGCGAACAGGGAAAAGGATTTGCAGTTGTCGCAAGCGAAGTTAGGAAGCTAGCTGATCAATCCCATCAGGCTGCCACTCAAATTGGCGTATTAATCCTTGAGATTCAACGAGAAATAACGCAGGCGGTACATGCCATGGATGAAGGAACGAAGGAAGTAACACAAGGCATGTTAATCGCGGAGGAGACGGGAGATAAATTTCAAACCATATATGCGGCCACGCACAATGTTGCTCAGCTGATTCAAGAGGTTTCAGCCATATCTGAGCAAATGTCAGCGGGCTCTGAGGAAGTCGCCTCCTCTGTTCAGGAGCTCTCAACTATAGCTGAAAGCTCTTCAAAGGCTGCTATTGACGTCGCTAATGCATCGGATGCACAGCTCGATTCTACGAAGGAAATTAGCGCTTCCGCTGTATCACTTAATGAAATGTCCAAGCAGCTGCAAACATTAATTAGCAAATTCAAACTATAAAATAAAAAAAATGCGTCGGCAGATATAAAGCATACACTCTGCCGGCGCATTCATTTCCTCCCACCTAAATAGGGAAAGCTTATTTTGTTCAGGGCGTATTAAAAAAATCATAGTTTTACCTTGTTTTTCACAACTGCACTCTTATGAATTTTCAGTTCATCACGGTATTCCACCGTCTCAATTTCGCAGTCTATACCTATAATTACATTCTCTCCTCTAACGATACTTGCCTTCGTATAATGAAGCTCGATGTTATCGCCCTCGATCAACCCCGCATTGAATATAACCCCGTCCATCGATTTCATCAGCCTCAGCAATGTTCCCACTTTGCTTCTTTTAATTTTGATTTTGCTGCCTCCGACCTCTTTGGCAAAGCTAGGTCCGAACATACTAATAGCCAGCTGATCTGAGCTTAATAATCCATCGATATTTACTGCGCCACTTATGTGCAGCTCTTCCGCTTCACAATCACCTGCTGCATCCAATTGACCCGTTAATTTAATTTTGTCTACTCTAACTCTTCCTTTTGACTTCATCTCACCTCGTCCTTGCAAGCTAAGCCCATTTAAGCTGCCATCAACGGCACATACGCCCGTTATCTTCATATCTTTCGCAATTAAATTTCCAGCGATCTTGACTTCTCCCGTCAGTCTGAGCTTCTCACAATCCACATCACCGTTAAATTTACATTCGCCTGTTATATTCACATTTTGATAAAACCCGCCCGCTGACGTTGTTTCACCTAATACTTTCAATGGATTCCGTATAGGCTCAGTCACTAACCTTCTCCTCCTTCATAATTGCAGCGCCGGGATGTACGGACAGCTTCGAGCGATATTCTACTCGTCCTATCGAGCAGCCCTGACCAATGATGACAACATTACCCCTAACGATATCTGCAGTTGTAAATTCAATATCAATATTGTCGCCTTCAATGACCCCAACACGCAGCTCAGGCTTTAGCTTCGGAATAATTCCACTGAATAATTTATTCCACATTCCCACGTCTGCCTGCCTGATGACCAGGTTTTCCACGCCAATCTCATTCGCTTTTCCTTGGCCTTGCAGTTGAAATTCCAGCTGGCCCGCACTGAACAAGCCGCCAACCGTGAAGCCGCCCTTACCTGTAAAATGCTCTAGCTCACAATCACCTTTTATGCTCATCATGCCATTTAATTCACAGCTTTCGCCGCTAACTCCGCCCGCGATAGTAAGCAAACCATCCGCCTTCATATTTCCAAATTTCATATTGCCTTTCACATCCATCGTACCATTAACTTCAAGCTCATCTGCCGTAAGATGTGCCTTCATTCGTATATGTCCATTTCCCTTAAACCTTCGCGCAACAATAGGTCCGCTTACTTTGCCAACACCATCTATAGATACGTTATCGTAGCTTCCACCTGCGGCACCGCTAACTCCGCTAATCTTTAAATCTGACAGCTGATATTCCGTCATCGCTCTTCCCTCCATTAAGAAAGCTTCCCTTTTAATTGTTCAATCAAATCACCTAAGCTTAGCTTGGCAACAAGTCGGACACCCTCGTCAAATACTAATTCAGTTGGCGAGTGCGCCATGATAAAGGAAGTCATCCCCATTTTTCGAATAAAAAATAGATCCCAGCTTTTCCCCTCGAACTTCCTGACCTTCTCGTTCAAGGTTTGAAACAACAGTTCTGCTTCCTCTAAGCTCAGCTCTCCAAGGCCAAGCAGGTAGTCAACTGCAAATAAATGCACAAGCTCGTCAAAAGAATATTGTCCACCAATTCCAGATAACGCTCCGAACCTGCTTAGGGTCGTAGACGAAACAATGTTACGTTCTCCAATTTCTGCAGCAGTCAATGTCATACCATTAATCGCGGACGTATCAGATAACTTACCTGCTAGGTCATCTAACGAAAGATCATCCTTCATATTAATGATGTTATGGATGCGCGCTAATATCGTCTGTTTTGGGAAAAAGGTTTCTTGTCCTGTAAACGTTGATTTTCGAATAAACCATTCCTCAGGAATAAGCTTCTTTCGTTTCCAACGATATAATTGCCCATACGAAATGCCGGTTAAATCCAGCAGCTCCTTTTTCGAAATTAAATCCTTATCCACTATAATCACCTCTCGAAATGATCGTAACATAACACTGTTACGTTGTAAATGAGAATATCGCAATAAAGAAAGGTTTGGCTGGCTTGCTATTCTTCATTTACATAAAAGAAAAAGGCAGCTCCCGATTCCATTACGAATCAGAAGCTGCCTTTTGATGAAAAAATTTTAGGAATTTATGCCATGTTCATTTCGGATGTTATACATGCCTTGAATTAGCAGCTCCGCAGGATCCCGGTTCAACTGCAAATGTGTCAACAATAGATGTAACGGAATAGCGCAAACGTTGTTTCCGTCTTTAATCGTTGGAAATCCAGCTTCAAAGACTGGACCGTGTTCTTCGTTCCAAGCCAGACCCGCATGTACCTGTTCCGGAGCAAACTCTTCCGTCACAGCTGTTATACATTGTGGAACGAGTATTTTGTCGATTACCGCTTTAGCCTCCTCTTCACTTGCAGCTGCTTGTGAGAGAGGTTTCCCACCCTCGATCTCCATAAGATCGACGAAGAAAGAAGCCATCCACACCGCAGGATCATTGCCCGATTGGAATCTGTTGACCAACTCATGCAAGAAAAATCCGCAGGAATATACGCTGTCCGACTCATCCTTCACATGAAATACAAAAACTGGGCCATAAGCTTCGTGGTTCAATACTTGTCCTTCAACATCGTTAAATTGCATTTTTAAAGCTACGATGCCATTATGGTGAACAGCCTTAATAAGCTCCGCCCATTTCTCCTCGGTCATCGCCGAATCCTTACTGCTTACTTCCTCATTTGTTGTCTCATTGTTTATTGTCATAGTTCTACTCGTCTCCTATAACAGCATCATCTTGTAAATCTCGTTTTTTTCACTAGCCTATCCATCAGCAAGCTTTCTGCTCATTAATTATAGATTACCACAATTACTTACTTTGTTTATATGCAAGTATTTTCCAGACTCATAATCTACTGCGAAGAAACTCAGCCACATTATGGTTTCCTTGCTTGACTGCAAGAGACCAGGCAGTATTCCCTTCTCGATCTTCAGTGTTTAAATTTGCTCCATGCTCAAGCAATATGCGAATGATTTCAATATTATCATCATGAAAAGCTGCAGTATGCAAGCAAGTATGACCATTGCTGTCCAGAAGATTAGTATCGGCATGATGTTTCATAAACAAATTAATGAGATCTATATTTCTTTCGCCTGCTATTGCAGCATGCAAGGCTGTATTGGAGGGAATGAAAGAAATCTTGGAATGAGAAACTGCATTAATGTCAGCACCATAGTCAAGCAATACCTGTGCCGCTTCTTTATTGCCAAAATGTGCTGCGAAACCGAGTGGTGTAAGACCATCCTTATTTTCGGCATTTGCTAGGCTCGGGTCCGATTCTAATAAGCTATTTAGCTGAGTTCCTGACTGAATCGCTTGAAATAAATCTTCGATCAACGGACCATTCATTTTTTTTCCCACTCCATTTCAACTGGTTTCATTCTACAACATTACCAAACTTTAATAGACGATTTCAATTATAATAAAATACGTTTATAAACTATTTTTTACTGCTTCTATTTCTAACAATTGTGATAGATTAAAATAGATAGGTATTTTTGCTTGCATGAGGTAAATGCAGGGATTAGAGAGGCGTGTGAAGTATGGAATTATACATATCAAATGAATGGACTAACGATGATAAATCGTATGTTAGCAGCAATATGTTTGCTTTTAATTTAAAGCATTTTCCTGATGACCTTAAAGGTCGCTATCAGGAGGTGAATTTATTTCTCAAAAACGCTGATGGGCAAATTTTCGGCGGGCTTCTTAGCGAAATATGCTGGAACTGGATGCAGATTGAGTACTTATTTGTTGCGGACGAAATTCGTAAATCCGGGTATGGCAAGCAGCTTTTAGACGAGGCCGAAAAAATAGCTAAAGCGAAAAACTGTGATTTCATAAAGCTGGATACCTTAAGCTTTCAGGCGCTCGATTTTTACAAGAAGCAAGGTTTCGAGGTGTTTGGTTCGATACCGAATGCTGGCGGTTATACGCACTTTTATTTAAAAAAAGACCTTTAACCGCTTTGCTTTTCTAATTAGAGCGCCAGATTAAAAAACCTCCATCGAAAGATGGAGGGAACCTTGTCGAAACTGATTATAAGAAAAATAATAGGACGATGCTCCTCCCTCATCTTTCCTTCTTACCTAATAAATGAAGAATTGAAACATTCATGTCCTCTAGTGAGCAAGCTGCTTCCATATTTTATTGAGCCACTCCGCGAATAACGCTTTCTCTTCGAATTGCGGATAATGAGCGGATTGTTCAAACAGAACAAAATCTTTCACAGGAGCATGCAGCACGTCAAAATATTGTTTTGCAGCATTCACCGATGTCATATAATCATATTTCCCCATCACAAAATAACAAGGAATATCCAGTGTCTTCACTACATCAATAATATTATTGCTCGCTTCCTCAGCCAGCAGCATCTTTTGCGTTACAGAAATTCCTCTTAAATAGCGAACAACATCAAGCAAATTATACTCAGGCTGAAATAGAAATCCTTTGTAATAATCCATGTTGTCATCAATTAACCTTGCTGCACCGCCATATTTTCGAATGATCGATCTAGGCGTCGTTTCCTCCCCTTTTTCGATTGGTTCTCGAAGTGACTCTAATCTTTCCACTTCCTTGGTATTGTCAGCCAGCTTCGCCTGTTCTATAACGTATTGCAAACTATCCAATTCGCTCGTTACCGTATCAGCCACTTGCCCAATTCCGATATAAGCCGCAAACTTGTCAGGTGCTTTAGACACAGCTTTCATCCCAATGTATGTGCCAAAAGAATGACCGATGAGCAGCACTTTCTGTTGTCCAAATTTCGCGGTTACATAATCGGTCAACGCAAGCAGATCTTCAACAAGCACGTCAGTCGTTAGATTAGAATAGTCTTCATTAAAATGATAAGATTTCCCGCTCCCGCGCTGGTCATAATGTACAATTGTATAGTTTTTCTCAAGCAGATCTTGATATTTCCTTACATACGGAATTTCAGAACACCCCGGGCCGCCATGCACAAAAATGACAATCGGATTGCGTTTGTCTACTCCCCTAATCATCACTTCATGTCCAGTACCATTGATTTCAACTTGCTCTAACGTACTTATGCTGTTGTCACCTTTAATGCGAGGTGTCCACGTTGGGAATATCAATCCGACCAGAACAATCAGAACAATGATCATAATAGTGACCTTCCCTATTTTTATTATTTGCCTATTCAAGAGCTGGCTCCTTCAAAACGTTATTATCCTTTCATTATAAATGATTTCATTTTGACTTCATAATTAACGATTTCCTCGCTAAACTTTGCTGCTGTATGGAGATATGAAAAAAACGACATCGCTGTCGTTTCTCATGGCTATGATGATATAGATGTATCAAATTGAAAAAACTGATCACTATTATGATGCAGCTTCATCTGATGCAGAGAGCCTTTTTCCATAAACCCGATATAGAATGAGACCAAACAGCATGCCGACAAAAGATATGGCGGAAATAGACAAGTACAATGTTTTGCCTCCAAAGCTACCATACACGGCTCCACCTACATAGGAGGCTAAAATGCCTGAAACACCAAAAAACAGCAGCGCAAGCACCGTTTGACCTGTCGCGCGCCATTCGGTTGGYACTATTCGATAAAGATACTGAATAGCTGCTGAATAGAACACAGGGAAAGTCAACAGCTGTAAAATTTGCAAATACGCGAGTATGTGCGGATCGGTAATCCAAGCTGAGAGGAAAAACCGAAGGAAATAGAACACGGCTGAAAACGAAATAATAAGCAGCTCTTTACCTTTGCGCATCCACCAAAAGCTCAGAGCGAACACTACAATTTCACTGCCTGCTGCCAAGAAGAATGCTTGACCAACCAATTCGGTACTCCCGCCAAGCTCACGAATGTATACGCCAAGAAAGGTATCATTCATTCGTGCAGGGACGGAACAGATAAACACCAAGAGCAGAAACATTAGTGTCTCTTTGTTGCTAATAAAATGTTTGAGACTTTTTAAGGTAACCGGCTTGCCTGTCACAGGCGCATCGGGCATGATCCAACCTATAATAAAACTGATTAACCCGATTCCTCCAAAAAGCAGCGCCAAGCTATGTTCACCGAAATAAGAGATAACATAACCTGTAAGCAGCGCTGCTAAGGCATAACCCAAAGCGCCATAAGTACGAATAGATCCGTAGCTGGTTCCTGAAGATTCGGCAATTGTAAAATTCAAGCTTTCCGTTAATGGATCGATGGACATGAGAAAGAAGTACAGCAGCATAGCATACAAAATGAGCTGCGGATAACTGCTGGAATCATAAAGCAAATAACCAATTATGGTTGAGAAAAATAACAGTACCAACAATACTTTACGAATGGATTTGGTTCTATCGCTTATCATCCCCCATAAAGGTTGAGCGATGAGCGTAACAAATCCGCCTGTTCCTATAATGAAGCCAATTTGCGATGGACTTAGTCCTTGTACATCTAAATAAACCGGAAGGAATGAAATAAACATAGCCAGTAGTGCAAAATACAAAAAATTAAAGCCTCGTAATAAGTTTGATGCCTTCATAAAAGTTTAGTTCCTCCACTTGTTTCTTAAATATAGCTATCTCAATCTTTTATTCTACCATGAAATGAACTTTTATATGTGGCTCAAAATCAAAAAACGGCATCTCTGCCGTTTTTGTTTACCTACTTATACAGTTGAATTCATTTTCACCGCGACTTATATCATTGATCATGCAAGCTCTAGATTAAACGGTTCCCCAGCTACAAGCATCTCACGCAAAAACTTACCGGTAAGTGATCCTTGTGTCTTTGCTACCTCCTCAGGCGTACCGCATGCAACGACCATCCCACCGTTATTTCCACCTTCTGGTCCCATATCTATGATGTAGTCCGCTACTTTAATCATATCCAAATGATGTTCAATAACGACGACAGAATGGCCAGCGTCTACGAGCTGATGAAGGCAATCGATCAGCTTCTGAATATCCTGCAGATGCAAGCCCGTTGTCGGCTCGTCGAGAATATAAAGATTGTGGGACCCCCTAGTTAATTTACTGAGCTCCGTGGCGAGCTTAATCCGCTGAGCTTCTCCACCAGACAGCATCGTTGACGATTGCCCGAGTCGTAAATATCCTAGACCCAACTCATTCAAAACATTCAATTTATGCAAAATATAAGGTTGGTCAGAGAAAAACAAAGCCGCTTCCTCTATGCTCATCTCCAAAACCTGAGCAATGTTCTTCTCACGAATACGAACATCAAGAACTTCCTCGTTGAACCTAGCTCCTTGGCATACTGGACAAACGGATTCTACATCCGGCATAAACTGAAGCTGTGTCGTTACCATTCCTTCACCTTGGCAATTTTCGCATCTCCCCCCATTTTTCTGATTGAAGCTGAAATCGTTTTTGGTCAATGTATGTCCGCTTGCGCTAGCCGCCTTCGCATATAAATCACGAATTTTATCAAAGAAACCTACGTAAGTTGCCGGATTGGATCTTGTGCTTCTTCCGATCGGAGATTGATCAATGTTGATTGTGCCAGTTAAATGCTCATGCCCCGACAATGAATCATGCTCTCCAGGAACAATTCGCGCATCACGGATGACGGCATGAAGCTGCTTGCCGATCACTTCGTGGATGAGTGTGCTTTTGCCAGAACCAGAGACGCCTGTTATACAAACCATAACGCCAAGCGGAATGTCGACATTAACATTGCGCAAATTGTTCGCCCTCGCTCCTCGCAGCGATAAGGTCATCCCAGTTGGCTGTCTGCGTGTTGCCTGCACCTCAATACTCCGTTTGCGCGCCAAAAAAGAACCTGTGATGGAGTCTGGGTTGTCTCGAAGCTGTTCAGCCGTGCCCTCTGCCACTACATTTCCTCCATGCAAGCCTGGACCTGGACCGATTTCGATAATGTGATCGGCACTGCAGATCGTATCCATATCATGCTCCACAACAATAATTGTATTGCCGATATCACGAAGCTTTCTCAACGTGTCGATAATACGAATGGAGTCTCTCGCGTGCAAGCCGATACTCGGCTCGTCCAGCACGTAAAGCATCCCCATTAGTCCCGAACTAATTTGCGTAGAGAGACGAATTCGCTGTGCCTCACCGCCAGAAATTGTATCGGAGCGGCGTCCAAGACTTAAATAATCAAGCCCAATATCAAGCAGCAGGTTTAATCGCGATTGGATTTCGGAAGCAACCTGCTGACCCACATTAGCTTGCTGCTCCGCATACTTTACGGATGACAGAAATGCATTTAATTCAACAAGCGAATAGTTGCTTAGCTCATGAATGTCTGCGCCTCCTACCTTCACACGGAATCGCTGCGGCCGCAGCTTCTTCCCTTCACAATCGGGACAAGTATGCTCGACCATCACACGCTTATAAAACTCATCCTCACCTGTGGATTGTGTTTTACGTTTTAAGTATAGCTTGTACCACCAATTGATAATATGAACTAAACCAGCAAAGCTCATTAGCTTGCCAGCATGACGGAATTGCGACTTTGAGGCTTCCTCCCCAGGGAGGAAAGGGAATTTCTCACCTTTTGTACCGTACATCAGGATGTTCTTGATCTCCTCCGGCAAATCCATGTAAGGTGTATCCAAGCTGAACCCGTAATGGCTCGCAAGACTCCGTACGCTTGACCAATGCCAAGTGCCGGTGCTTGGACCAAGAAGCTTCGCATCAATTGCTCCTTTGTTAATGCTTTTGTCCGCGCTTTTAATCAGGAACCTAGCTTCGGCTCGCATAAACGTTCCAATACCGCCGCAAGTGCTGCAAGCACTGCTTGGATCGTTAAAAGAAAAGTAATTCGCGCGCAACTCTCCCATAGTAAGCTGATGCTCTGGACATGCAAAGCCCTGGTAGAACCGATCACGGTCGAGCTTCGTTTCCTCTGGAGTATTTGCGATATCGAATCGGATAAAACCTTCCCCGACCAGCTTTAAGCTGTTCTCAATTGTCTTCACAAGCGCCTTAAACGAATCCGGCTGGACAATAATCTTGTCGACAACAACTTCTATTCGGTAATCTGCCTCTTCATCCAGCTCGATCGTATCACTGAGACTATGCTTATTCCCGTCTATACGAATCATTCGAAACCCTTTGGAACGAATTTCATCGAAGGTTGTTTCATATTTTTCACCATAAATTTTATAAACCGGAGCAAGCACCTCAAGTTCTGTCCCGATTGGCAGCTGACGGATATGATCGATCATTTGTCCTGCTGATCTAATCGGTACGGGATGCTCACAGAATGGGCAGCAGGCTTCTCCAACCGATGCGAAGAGCAGCCTCATAAAATCATAAATATCCGTCATCGTACCAACGGTTGAACGCGGATTAACAATTCCTTTTTTTTGCTCGATAGCAATGACAGGGGACAGTCCAAACACAAAATCAACATCCGCTTTCTTAAGCTGGTTCATCCGACTCTTAGCAAACGTTGAAAGCGATTCCAAAAATCTACGTTGGCCTTCTCCATAAATCACATCAAACGCCAGCGACGACTTCCCCGATCCGCTGACACCCGTGATGACCGTCAGCTTGTCCCGCGGAATGTTCACGTCTATATTTTTTAAGTTGTTTTGTCTTGCACCCTTAACTTCAATAAACTGTCTCATAAGTTAATCACATCCCCCAGATTGGCTCATCGAATTCCTCATACAAATAAGCGGGCTCGAGCAGCATGATTCGGCTTTTCGGCGTCGCTTTTCTCTCCGATTCCAGCTTCATTAGAAGCCCTTTCTCAGCCAGCCAATCGCAAGCTGTTGCTATGGAGCCTGCATCAATATCAATAACCGTGCTGAACTTCATGACGATATCCGTCACGGTGCGAACGTCGCCTTCCTCTTTCAAGTATGCGAGCACTGGCTGAAACAAAAACTCCGCTCTTTCATCTAAATAATGGTTCACAAGCTCTATAGCTGCACGAACCTTCGGTTCGGTAACCTGTTCGCATACTAGCTCCGTGTAGACCTTGGTAAAAAAATCCGGATGATGTACCAATGCCTGCTGAACCGCCTCCCGCATCGGAACTTCCGCATGAAGCAGCACTTCGATTTGCGCCAGTACATCAATCATTTTGATCAACCAGAAAGCGCTGTAAGCTGCATCTTGCTTCACATACAGCCATTTCTCCGATTTGGAAAGCAGACTGAGCACATGACAGCCAAGACGTTGCAGTTGAAGCTGCCTGTCGCGATCGCCAACATAACGAATTTGTTCAAAATATTGCGTTATAGACTCATCCTTTGTGAACAGCAGTGTACTCCGTACAAGCATTGACTGCTGAAATGAGCCGCTGACGGAACGTTCCATCCACCTTTTAAACTCATTGCGCGTCTGAATGCTGGTGTTGATCGGAACATCATTTTCTACAAAACAAACATAACTGTTCTTTAGCTTCTGGTCGTGAACGATCAGCTTGAGGTCAATGTCTGATTTCTCCCATACTTGATCATAGGACAGGCTGCCGAAGAGTACTGCTGCAATGATCTGCTCATCCTGCTTAATTTTTTCGACAAATTGACTCAGTGACTCTATAAGCAGCTTCCTTTTGTCCTCACCGACTTTTTGCAATTCCATGAGCCTCCCCTTTCCGAACTTTAGACTATCTTCTATTAATATATACCAGAAATAGGATTAATCTATCAATTATAATATGTTTGTTCCATTTATTTGTTGGTCAATCTCTGAACATAATTTCGAGAATGTTTATGTGGATTTTATATTTTATTAATAACTGGTTTCTTGGGCGTTTAACTCTATCCTCTATTATAGAAACAGGCAATAACAAACGAAACGATCTGAGGAGGATTTACAAATGAGAAACTATAAGAAAAAAGCAGCAGCCCTTTTGGTTGCAGCTGCACTTGGAGCATCGACCATTCCGTATGCTGTTATGAACGTATCCGCAGCACCAGCAGTCATTACAAAAGTTTCTGCATCCTCACCATTATCCAATAAAGATATAGAAGCAGCTGTTAATGAGCTCGTAAAGCTTGGTGTTATGCAAGGTTATCCCGACCAATCCATGGGTACCCTAAACCCCATTAATCGTGCCGAACTTGCCAAAATGATCGTAAAAACTTTCCTTCTCGAAGACACTGCTCCAAATACAGTAACCTTAACGGATGTGAGTCCGAATGCTTGGTATGAAGATTATGCTGCAACGGTTGTAGCGCTTGGCATCATGCAAGCTGAGAACGGTCAATTTGGGCCTCGAGCTGTGGTCTCAGATGAAGAGCTGATTCAAGCCGTATCCAAAGCATTAAAGCGTGATCTCAAGTCCGTGAATGCATGGGCCAGTCCGTTCAGCTCTACGAATAATAACTTAACCCGCGGCGAAGCTGCTTATTTGTTGCAAACCGCTCACAAGGCTATTCCATCGGACCAAGCTAAAATCACAAACGTCCAAACGCTAAATGCCATTACCCTCATCGTGACTTTCGATAAACCGCTTACGACAACGGATGAAGAATTCACGAAGGCAAAAACAGATTTTGCATTTAACGATGGTCTTACTTTAACCAATATGCCGCGTCTAAAAACCGGTTCCATCGCAACCTATATCGTTCCTACTTCCGTTCAGCAAGCAGGCACAACCTATAATCTCACTTATAAAGGACAACATGCCGCTTCTTTTACTGGAAATGCAACGAAAGTAAATATGACAACAGCAAGCCAAGTAACAAATGATACGTTTGAGGTAGAAGCGCTGCAAGCAAACGGAGTAACTGACTATGGCTATATCATCTCAGCCTATAGCGGCGGTCGAGGTGCGAATGCATTCATCCTCGATGAGAACAACCAAGCAGGCGGCAAGACATTCCAAATCATTTCTTCAATGCAAGCTCGCCAAGTGACGATTACACCTGAAGGCGGTCAACCGATCATTGCGAAATATGTACCTTTCACACAATCAACAGATGGCAAGCAGGAGCCTAAATTCCGCCTTCCCGAAGGGCAAACATTGAAGCCGGGCGTGACTTATATGGTAACGTCAGATTGGGCTGCTATCGCGAACGCTTCCTTTGTAGCAAAAGAAATACCAACCTTGCAGTTAACTGGTGCTGAAGCTGCTAGTGAAACTTCGATTCTCTTGACTCTAGCACAAGACCCTGGAGATGAACTATTCTCTGGCCGCAGTGTTGAGTTAACGGCGCCAACTGGCGAGAAGATCGTTGCTTCCTATAAATATTCCAGCCGTAAAGGCGCAGTTGGCGTATTTGATTTGGCGAAAGACACGAAATTAACGCCAGGAACAACGTACACAGTAAAACCGATAGGCTCGTGGGCAACCGCCCAAGATGTTACAATGTCCTTAAAATAAATTAATTTCTGAGAAAGGATGGGTGTGTGATGTTGCGGTTAATTATAATCATGCTAGCTCTTATCATTTCGGGCTGTCAGGAAAATAATGATCAGGAATTAACAAATGATGAGCAGCATGCAGCCCAATCGGTGAACAACGAAATGGACAAGTTGAATAAAGCTTTGTTAGCAGCAGCAAAACAAGGAGATCGAGCGTCAATAACTAAGCTACTAGCCGAAGGTGCCGACATCAATGCGACCGACGATCAAGGCAGAACCTCTGCAATGATTGCAGTGCATACGAACCAGCTCGATGTGTTTAACCTCTTTATAGAAAAAGGAGCAAATATCAATATTCAAGACAGTCGCTATGACAACCCGCTCCTTTATTCAGGCGCAGAGGGGCTGATGGACTTCGTTCAAGCATCGATAGCTGCCGGCGCAGATACAACCATCACCAATCGCTTTGGCGGTACCGCACTCATTCCAGCTGCAGATCGTGGACATGTTGAGATTGTAAGGGAGCTGCTAACCACATCCGACGTCAATATCGATCATGTGAATCAGCTTGGATGGACCGCACTTCTTGAGGCTATTATTCTCGGGGATGGCGGAGCAGATCATCAGGCGATCGTGCGATTATTAATCGATCACGGCGCTAATGTAAATCTTGCGGATTCAGAAGGCGTAACCCCGCTGAAGCATGCCCAGAACCGGGGTTTTAAAGAAATGATTGAAGCCTTGCAGCAAGCTGGTGCACAGAAATAGCGGAACGATAATTTATACAAGAACAACCTACGTGGAGTGGGTTGTTCTTTTGTATATTTATTTCAACGCTTTAATACTAAGTGAAGTATCGGAAATGGTCGTCCTGAACTGTCTAGTTCAGAGCGTCCTTGCTGTACAAAACCATATCGTTTGTAGAAGGTGAATGCTCCTTCGTTTTGCTCATTGACATCGACTTGGAGACTGCTGCCTTTTAATGCTTCGGCATGTTTTATTAATCGACTGCCTATACCCCTTCCGTGGTTATCGGGGTGTACGAAAAGCATCTCGATCTTTGTTCCATCAAGCCCAATGAACCCTGTCGGTACTTTGTTTTCATTTACCTCTACCCAAATCTCAACTTCCTTTAACGCACCATTTTGAAGCATCTGATGATAGAATGCAATATCCTTATCTGTCAAAAATGTGTGCGTATGTCGCACAGCCTGATACCAAATATCCACTAATTTATCGTGATCGTTTTCTTGATAGGGAACAATTTTGTTTATCATAACTCATCCTCCGTATTCATTCACTCATTTGTCAGAGAGTTGTTTTAACCAGGAATAACTAATACTAACCTGCGAGAATCCAAGTGATTTATATAAACCTGCATCCGATGCGACATATACATTTTCAGCACCTAAAAGCCTGCATCTCCGCATTCCTTCCGTAAGTGCAATGCTTGCTAGTCCCATACGCCGGTAATCCGGATCTACACAAACAGGTTCAATATAGGCTGCTCGACTAAGATGATCATACCAGAACCCTGCATACGCAACAAAATTCCCTTCTTCATTTTCAATTACGATATTTATAGAAGGATCATATCCAGGTGCACTCTGCATATAGCCTGAATTCCATAAATCTTTGGGGTCCGGTTCGCCAGCATGATCAAAGCCCCGCCATAAAACGCGCAGCCTGCGTCCATCATCTTCTTTTTTCCGAATATTTCTTACTTGAAGTCCTTCAGGCAGCTTCAGATCAGGGAGCTCATCTACGATTGACCTGCCGGAGTAAACCTCATAGAGAGCAGCATCCCGTATATATCCTCTTTCTTCTAATAAAGCTTTCAATGCTTCATTGCTCTCATCCACATGAAACTCTATACTTTTCCGGCCATCTTCTTTTATTTCATATAAATTCGCTTCCGCGTATTCAATCATTTCCGAATACAGGAATGTATAATTCGGGTCTACATCCAAATATACCTCGCCTAGTTCGCTCTCGAAATGAGCAACTGCTACTATTTCTCCATCTTCTTCCCACAGTCCGATTTGTTCGAACACTCCAGCTTGTTTCAGTGGTACGATATTGGGATGAAAAACGATATATTCCCACCGGGCTGGCATAAATACATGACCAACAGACCATTTTCCAAATATATTTATCAGAAAATCTCTAACCCTGATAAAATCATCTTCTTTATAATGCCCGCACTCTATTCTCATTTGCTTACATTCCTCTCAAACTGCTATTCGGTTGCGCCTTTGACGATCTACAACTATTTAAGCATAGTTACTGCAAATCAGAGATACTAGGGATAAAATAGATATAAACAAATAATCCTGCGCTTTAGATAGCAAATCCCTTTCAATCCTTCATTTTATACAAGTTTACATAACCCTCGTTTTTGCTTTTAAACAGCAAGCAAAATATTTTTAAATTGTTTATGAAATGGTGTCGATATTCCCATCAGCGGTTCGTCGTCTTAATAAAGACATAAGGCTATTTATTCTAAGGAGGCAATCAAATGTATACCGCAACTTCTAAAGACGGAACCAAAATCGCATATGACAAAATGGGTAAAGGGCAAGCACTCCTATTAGTAGCGGGTGCTTTCAGTTACCGAAAATTCCCCGCACAAGTACAGCTAGCACAATTATTGAGCGAGCACTTTACGGTTTACAACTACGACCGCCGCGGCCGCGGCGATAGCGGCGATACACAGCCATATGACACAACCCATGAAATCGATGACCTTAAGGCGATGATTGAAGAGGCTGGCGGCTCAGCATATGTTTGGGGACTGTCATCTGGAGCAGTTCTCGCCCTACAGGCCGCTTCGAATGGAGCTAATATCACAAAACTGGTTTTACATGAGCCGCCATTTGTTGTCGATGCAGCAGATCGCAAAGCGCCGAAAGACTTTGCAGAACAGGTCATGAAGCTGATTGCACAAAATCGCCGTGCAGATGCCATCAAATATTTTATGACTAAAGGCATGGGAGCCCCCTCCTTTATAGTTGCCATGATGCGCATGATGCCAAGCGTTTGGTCTAACCTTATGGCTGTCGCTCATACACTCCCCTACGATGCAGCATTATTGGATAGCTTTATGGATGGAAAACCACTTCCTGCCAAGCTTTGGAGTACGGTTACAATGCCAACGCTGGTGATTGAAGGAACCGAAAGTCCAGCTTCACTGCGGCGGGGTGCCCAGGCCATTGCTAAGGTGCTCCCACATGCCCAGCTCGTTAGTAAAAAAGGGCTTGGACATACCAAGAAGCTCGACGCCAAACGAATCTCTGTGGAGCTTATCGCTTTTTTTAAGAACAATCACTAAATAAAAATAATAACGAATAGATGTAGATGAGATGTCGATCTATCGATGATTAATTCGTCGAATAAGTAGAAGCTGAATTATCGGACTTACTTCAATCGGTATAAGCTTTACTAAAAAATAGGAGGAATACACCTATGAGATTTATGATGATTGTAAAGGCTACAACAGATTCAGAGGCTGGAGTTATGCCAAGCTTGGAGCTCATTAATGCTATGCAGAAGTATAACGAGGAGTTGGTAAAAGCCGGTGTCTTGCTTGCTGCTGATGGACTGCTGCCAAGCTCCAGCGGCATTCGGATTTCTTATCCGGAACCAGGTGGCAAGCCGAAGGTGATAGACGGGCCGTTTACGGAAGCCAAAGAATTAATTGCCGGTTACACGTTGATTGAAGTCAAATCCAGAGAAGAAGCCGTTGAATGGGCCCTTCGTTTTCCGGATCCCCATGGATTTGGCCAAGGCGTAATTGAGCTCCGACAAGTATTCGAGGCAGAAGACTTAATGAACAATCCCGAAACCCTTGCAAAGGAAATGGAGCTTCGTAAACAAGTTGTCGACCAAAAGAATACGTGAATTCATCCTCTCTTCACCACGCTATTAATTTGTTAAAAACGCTAAGTTTTGAGAAAGGAGATCCTTGTCGATCTCCTTTTTCATTTTCCAACTAACAATAGCCTGGCTTCCCTTTGTGGGCATAACAATTCTTCTCTTTTTTCGTTCAAGGGTCTACAGGACATACTAATTTCATATAGATAGACAAGCTAGATGCCTGTACTAGTTGGGCGAATCATATTAGAAAGGATGCGATTGTCGTTATATGGAGCATCTGTTGCCTTTAAAAGTAGAGTTTCTTCTCATGTTTGGGGTAGCACTATTTTGGACGATCGTCTATATTCTCGTTATTTACAAAGGGTTTAAGGATCAAGCCTGTGGAATGCCGCTCGCCTGCATATGTGCAAATATTACTTGGGAATTTCTATTTACCTTTATTATGCCGTTTCACCCGCTTCAGCAAATCGGGACCTTAGTGTGGTTCTTGCTTGACTGCATTATTCTGCTTCAATTCCTCTACTATTCCAAAGGCACCTATCCTAAACGCGTTATTCACGCTTCTGTTTTCGCGCTGCTTGTAATCGCATTTCTGCTGCATTATGGTATGGCGGTTGAATTCCATGATAAGATGGGCATTTATTCGGCCTTTGGCATCAATCTGCTCATGTCGATTCTCTTCATCCGAATGCTGATGATCAAAGACTTGAAGGGACAATCCCTGTCTATCGCTTATTTCAAAATGATAGGCACTTTATTCGCCTCCATCCTCTGCTTCTCGCTCTTTCCGCAATCTCTACTATTGTTTATCATGTATGTTTTGATCCTTGTACTGGACATTGTTTATATCCTACTTGTTTATAGGCTTTCAATTAAAACCGTTCACAAACATACGATCAATAAAACACCGCATATCAATGCCTAATGCCTGCTAGCGGATTTCTGCGGAATAACCTTGCTCGGCAAATAATTGCTCGGCTGCATCAAGAATGATCGCTTTGCTTCGTGCAGTATCATAAGTCCTTTTCTTCTAAACAGCCATCTTTATAAACTCCCTCCAATATGCAAACTAACTAAGAGTTGCGTTTTAGTTGCTGGGTGAATACCCTATTGCAATGAACTCAAATGGAGGATACCATGATGATTCCGTTTTATCCCTATTATGGCTACGAAACAAAGTGCAAACAGGAGCCCCTAACCTTTCCGCCCCAGCATCAAGACAGGCAGCCTGGCCTTGAGTACAAAATGAACCCATTACCGATTTCCGACAATCCCGCATATAAAGGAAGTGGAAAGCTGTCCGGCAAAGTAGCTATCATTACTGGAGGAGACAGCGGAATTGGCCGAGCTGTTGCCATTGGCTTCGCCAAAGAGGGTGCTGATGTCGTTATCGTTTATTTGTACGAACGTCAAGACGCGCTTGCAACTCAGCAAATGGTAGCGCAATACGGTGGTCGCTGCCTGCTAATTGAAGGTGATCTCCGCAGGCCAGAGCTCTCCACAGAAATCATCAGAATAACACTCGAGCATTATGGAAAAATCAATTGCTTGGTGCTTAACCAAGGAGTCCAGTTTCCTCAGACGAGTATTTTGGACATATCGAATGAGCAGCTGGAAGATACTTATCGGACCAATATTTTTCCTCATTTCTATTTGACGAAAGCCGCGCTTCCATATCTTCATCCAGGAAGCACCATCATCAGCACAGCCTCCGTAACTGCTTATGCAGGTGCCCCGCTTCTGGTCGATTATTCTTCAACAAAAGGGGCAGTCGTATCTTTTACCCGTTCGTTATCGCTGCAGCTCGTTAATTGCGGGATACGCGTTAATGCTGTTGCACCGGGTCCGATATGGACACCTCTGACCGTCTCCAGCTATCCAGCTGAATATGTGCAAACATTTGGTGCCAATACGCCGATGAAACGCGCAGGACAGCCATTCGAGCTTGCTCCAACCTACATTTATTTAGCTTCAGACGATTCATCATTCGTTACAGGTCAGGTATTGCATGTCAATGGCGGAATCATGACAGATACTTAGTCTTCGCTGCCTTCTTATCTTTTCACAAAATAAGGGGCTGCTCCTCAAGTAGATTAACCTACTTGAGAAGCAGCCCCTTAGCATTTATGAATGCTTTAAATAATAGGAAGCCGTCATGGGACGTTTCTCACATTTCTTGCGATAGGTTACTGGACTAAGTCCCGTCACCTTCTTGAAAATTCGGCTGAAATGCTCAGGATTAACATACCCTACACTTTCTGCTACATCGTAAATTTTCAACCCGTTCTCTAGTCCTTCTTTCGCTTTTTCAATTCTTAAATTGGTTAAATAGTTGATAAAATTAATACCGATTTCTTTCGCAAATTGTTTGCTAAGATAACTGTCACTGACTCCGACCATGGCGCAAATCGTAGACAAATGCAAATCTTCATTAAAATGATTATCTAATATAGCTTTAGCTTTCGCTACAACAGGGCTCAGCCAAGCAGCTGTTTTGTCGAGCTTAGGATGCAGCTTATCATGCAAGGCATCAAGAAATAATTGCAGCCATTCCATGGTCTCCTCCCATGTCTCTATACTCCGGACATGCTCAACCGGTTGAGGAAATCTTTCATGCAGCTTATCCCACGACATTCCTCGCTCATGCATCAGCGTACCCGTTTCCCAGATCAAATCGCTGAGTGCTTTTTTGATAGGCTCAGGCGAGGATGGAAAGTATTCAAGCAGCAGCTTGAATCCGTGCTGCATGGACTGTTTCCATCGCATAGGGTCGGTATCTTTTAGCGCTTGCAGCAGCTCGAGCTTAAATGGCGCCCATGCTTCTTTCCAATTGTCCTTCTCTGCACCCATTGATCGTTCGGCTTCTGGATAGATCAAGTGATCATATCCTTGATAGTAACTAAGAAGGGAAAGCCRTTCAGCTTGACGGAACAAACGATTCCACTGCATCACTCCATTGGCAGAGTCACTGATACCGATCGATAAATGAAGATTCAAAAACTGCCGCAGCCTTATTTTTACATCCGTCAAGACAACTTGGGTCAAACTTCGAATTGCCATCGCACTGCATTGCTCAGGAAAGGTGAAATATAGGATATAGTTCCGTTCATCATGACGACAAACGCGGCATATTCCTTCATTCCTATCCGTGTTCGTTACGGTTCTAATGGTTTGCATAATAATTTGCTTCGTATGTTCGAAGTGAACCACTTGAGATAGTCTAATAAAGGCTACCTTCTGATTTTTCTCGCCCAACTGTTTCCGAACGATATTCAATCCTAATTTCAACTGTGAATCGAGTTCACAATCAGATGAGCTCAATCCATCTGACACCGACAGCTGGTGGAGCATGGAACAAACCATTTCGTCTTCATCTAAGGCAGACAATTCAGGTTCCGCAGCCTTGCTCCTCTGTCGCCTATTCAATTCCTCCACTGTCTTATTCAGCACTGGAGCAATATATTGTTCATCCAATTTCGCCTTTAGCATATAATCAAACGCCCCAAGCACAAATGAGTCTCTTACATAGCCATAGTCGCCGTATGCACTAAGCATAATAATAAGCGGCGGGCTCTCGAACGACACATCTCTAAGTGCTGCAAGAAGCTCCACACCATTCATGCGCGGCATCTTTATATCTGCGAAGATGATGTCGATATTCTGACGATCCTTTAGAAGATGCAATGCTTCTTCTCCGTCGCCCGCCTCTCCTGCAATTTCAATATCTGTTGAAGTTAAAGCGATATATTCCCGAAGCGCTAATCTGGCTAAAGGCTCGTCATCCACGATAAAGGCTTGGTATTTCGGCATCTTACTCCCCCTCATACATCGATAGGCTTTAATTATGCTGAACATATTGCACCGCTTTGCTCCAGTTTTCATTCATCTTGTTCTGAATGCCTGCTACTGACTCGCCTGCAAAAATTTCTTGCGCCAGCTTTTTCTCGTCATATTGCGCTGCGTTTTTCACTTGTACAAATTTCTCATCTAACGCGGAATACATAAAAGGTACAAATGGATGCTCTCTATTCTCCTCATTAAAAAAGGGAAGTACGGACTGAACATCCGTTAACGTAGATGAGCTTTGTGAGTTATTTATAAAAGCCTGATAAACCTCAGGGCTGAATACCCATTCAAGAAATTGTATCGCTTCTTCTTTGTTTTTGGAGTTTTTGTTAATCGCCATATACTGGTCCGGCATCGTTACAGAAAGCAGCGGTTCTTTGGTCGTTTCCCGCCACGGCAGCGCAAATGCACCTATATCCTCATCATTGCTCACTTTTGCCACATGATCCGAGTAATACCATTGACCGAGTGCGATCATTGCCGCTTCTCCGGACTGAAACAATTGTTTAGCCTGATCAAAGCCAATTTCGAGCGCGTTGGGACCAGCTAATTTATTTTCCGCGATCGTCTTGAGCATATCGGCTGCTTTGCCAAAGGCTGAGCCTCCTCCGAATGGTCTCAATTCGTTTGATATATTAGCCAAATAGTTCTCGTCCTTCGCAAAGATTGGCGGTCCAAATTCAATAAATGGATAGAAGGTCCAATCATCTTTGCCCCCGATAGCAATCGGAATATATTTGCCGTGCAATTTAATTTGATTCAGTACATCCATAAATTGTCCTAAGGTTTGCGGAACACTAACGCCTACCTCTTCAAAAATACTTGGTCGATAATACACATACTCAGAGAAGGATATGAGAGGCAAGCCAAGTGTTTCCCCTTCTATTTCAGCTGGGTATTTATTTCTGCTCGTTGCTTGCAATTGATTAAGAGACAGCAATGAATTTTTATAAATAGGCAAATGACCCGGTTTCAAATAAAATAGGTCAGGCAAATCATTTGCCGTCAGACGCACCTTTAAATATTGGCCGCTATTATCTGGAATCGTCTCTACTTCCACGGTTACATTTGGTTTGAGAGCCGAATATTCCTTCACCTTCTCCGTCCAAAATTCGATATCCGTCTTCGATTCCCATATTCCAAATTTCATTTTTACCGGCTGATTTTGATTGGAGGTTTGTTTCTGTGGTGTATTAACAACCAAAGAATAAATCGTATCATTGGTATCAGCCTTAAACATACCGATCCATCCTGCAAGCAAGCCTACCAATATCAGAGTAACGACTAAGACTGAGACAATATTTTTGTTAAATTTCATTTCCACTTCTCCCAGCAAAACCTGAACCCGCAAACGAATGATTGCGCTTTCACGTATATGGCATTTATTATACAGCGTTTATGGTTAGAAAAGATGACATTTTTAGTTAAAACATGATCATTTATGCTGAAAAATCAGCCATTTCCTCATCCGGTTCATTAATCAAAGGCAATCGAATGCTAACCTTTGTTCCCTGCGGCAGATTAGACTCGTATCGTAATCCATATTGCAAGCCGTAGTGCAGTTGTATCCGTCGATGTACATTTCGATTGCCCATTCCGCTAAACGTATAGGAGGCCGTTCTGTCTTCAAGCTGATCAATTACGTCTGAAGTCATTCCCATCCCATTGTCTGCGATCGTGATGAGTAAATTTTTATCTTCCTTTACGATTGTGATTGTGATGATTCCAGGGTAATCAATATCCTTCAGACCATGAATGATGCTATTTTCCAATATAGGCTGCAGCAATAGCTTTAACAAATAATGTCCTGAAACCTCAGGATCGATGTTCCATTCCATTTGGATGGGTCTGCCGAATCGAATCTCCATAATGTACAAATAATGCTTCAAATGGTTGACTTCGTCCGCTATCGTAGTTAGAAGCCCGCCGCGGTTAAAAGAGGAAGCTAAAAGCTGTGTCAACGAGTGAGTCATGTTGCGGATATTGTCCGCTTTGCTTATTAAAGCCATAAACTTAATTGCGTTTAACGTGTTGATTAGAAAATGCGGATTAATTTGCGACTGCAGCGCGGCAAATTCAGCTTTACGCTTTTCGACCTCCTGCTTCTCACGCTGGCTTATTAACTGGCGAACCTGTTCGGTCATTAGATTAAAGGAATGGCCCAGCCTCACCATCTCCAAGCTGCCTGAGCCTGTAAATTTCGCATTTAAATCTCCACCCGTTACACGAACCATTTGATGGAGAAGCACACGGATCGGCTTTGTCACATTGGAAACAAAATAGAAGGAAACGAGCACAAACGCTAAAATGATCAAAATAGCGAGAAACCACACAAACGAATTTACATTCCGGTAATTGGCGAGCAAATCTGCGAATGGAATAATTTGAACAATGTACCAATCCGTATTGTCTACTTTTGCATACGTTATTAATTTCTTATTGTCCTCTGAGTCATCCACGAAAGACCCTTCTACCCCGCGGCTTATTTCTTTCGACCAATTGTTCACAACGTGGCTACCTCTATCAATAACTGTATTCGAAGCGATGATTTGACCTTTGCCGCTTACAATATGCAGAACTGATTCCGAATTATCGCGTGACTGCAAAATATGATCGAAAGTTCCGCTTTCAAATGTAAAGAGGATCAATTCCATTTTGGACATTCGATTAGTCGTGCTTGGAGAGAGCGCAGCGGCCATCATGTACGGATTGTAATTCCCATAAAGAGCGTTCGGAAGCATGCCTTGAAACCGTATGACATCAGGCTTGCTAATCGTGTCACGGTACCAATCTTGCTCACGTACAGCAGAGTCATCCATCATCATGTTTTTTAAATATGAATATGATTTTCCGTTATCAAAAAAAAAGTTAACAGAGAGCACACGGCCAGAGACCGATGCGGTGTACTTCTCGATCATTATTTTCAGCTTATTGGCAGCCTTCTGCTTCTCGATGCCGCTCAAACGATTAATATCAAATATGGTGAAAATGACATCCTGATCTACGCCAATCGAAGCAAACAGACCAGACATGCGATTGATTTCCTGACTTACCGAATATGAAAGCGCTTTCGATATTTGCAGTGAGCGCCCAGTGTTTTGTTCGAGAATATCCCGTTCGTAAATGTTCAATATGACGGAGCATATTAAAAAGACAGGTACGATAACAACCGAAATAAAAAATAGTTTTAATATGGTAGACATGCGCAAGTTTTTTTGCATATTGGCTCCTTGATTAGATGTTAGGCTTACTCCTCGTATATAACCACCTCAAGCTCATCGCTGTCAATATTCATTTTGGCAAAACCTATTTCCTTTCTATTAATAAAGTAATGCACCCGCTCGCTGTTTGCTGCAACCGCTTCCTTATCAGCAATAACCAAATATAAATTGAGTACAAAATATGACGGATTCAGTTCAAAAATGGTCATGTACCCGGTTGCATACCCAGCGGTATACTTACCAAAAAAAGGAGGAGTCAACAATGCAAAGAAACAAAATATTTTCGATTTTATTAACAGTAATGATGATCTTTTTAGCCGTCGGGTGCTCAAACTCGAAGAGCAACAACCCGGAGGTTACCGAGTCTCCCGCTCCTGCTGCAACAACCGAGCCCACTTCTGCTGCCGAGCCAAGTCCCGATGCTGCCGGCCTTGATGGCAAAGTGGTCTTCTGGTCCATGTGGAGCGACACCGAACCGCAAGCAAAAGTGATTAAAGTGGCAGTCGATGAATTTAAAGCTGCTAATCCAAAAGTTACCGTCGATCTGAAGTTTACAGGACGGGATATTAGAAAGCTGATTAAACCAGCACTCGACGGCGGCGAACAAATCGATATATTCGAGGATGATCCTTCCGTTACGATGGCGATAGTTAAGGACCATTTGCTGAAGCTGGATGAATATTTGGCTACACCATCTGTAGGCATGGAAGGAAAATCATTGCAAGATTCACTTATGCCAAGCTTAATGGATTGGACAAAATCTTTGTCAGTAACAGCAGGACTTGAAGAAGGCCACTATGCGATTCCACAACAGCCGTTCGCTGTACTATTTTTCTACAACAAAGAAGTGTTTGAGAAAGCAGGAATTACGACTCCGCCTAGCTCATGGGAGCAGTTTATGGAATATTGTGAGCTGATTAAAAAATCTGGCGTTGCTCCAATTACATTCGATGATGCATACCGTGATTTGTTTATCGGCGGATACCTCAGCAGCGCAATGGGCAATGAATGGGTCGACGCACTCGTGAATGACAAAACAGGCGAGATGTGGAAGGATCCAATCATCCTTCAATTCGCCAAAGATATGGTCATGATGAAAGAGAAAGGTTACTTCTCTTCTAAGCTTGCAGGCAGTAAATACCCAGCTGCACAGCAGGATCTCGTATTCGGTCAATCCGCAGCTTATCTGAACGGCACTTGGCTTCCGAATGAAGTTTCTGCCACAGCAGGTCCTGATTTCAAATGGGGCTCCTTCCAATTCCCAACTGTGCCTAACGGCAACGGAAAAGGTCAGAATGAGCTGACATTTGGCGCACAAGCTCTTATGCTGAACAAAAACAGCAGCAATAAAGAAGCTGCTATCGAATTAGTTAAATATCTGGTAAGCCAAAAAACACAAGCTGAAATGGTGAAGCAAGCTCAAGCTATTCCCGTTTCTATCGATACAGAATGGCCTGCAGCACTCGCTGAAGCAGAAACAGCAATTAACAACGCTAAGGTCAATGCGCCTTGGGGCTACGGAATCAACAACTCCGCTGACTTCTCCAAAGGTGTAATCGTACCCGTATTTATGGAGCTTGCCGCTGGTAAATTAACGGCAGACGCTTACGTCAACAAAATGAGTGCAGAAGCCAAAAAGTTTTATGGCACAAAATAACGTTAATTAAATACTTCGATCATTGTGCAGCGATCCTTCGGATTGCTGCACAATGACGTTATAACGGATTATGAATCATATCCGGGAGGGAAATTTACATGCAAATTAAAAAACCGATGATTGCCCTTTTCCTTTTGCCGGCGGTACTCATCTATCTTGCAGTCTTTCTATATCCAACGCTCAGAGCTTTGCTGATGAGTTTCTATTCCTTGCCGTCCATATCAAGCAAAATGTCAGAGTGGTCATTTATCGGATTCGAAAATTACACAGACCTGTTCCGCAACAGCTATTTTATGGACTCTGCATGGAATGTTTTGAAAATATGGCTGTTTGGCGGCATCATCACGATTTGCTCCGCCTTCCTATTTGCTGCTATTTTATCATCCGGCGTCCGCGGCAAAACGTTCTGGCGCTCGCTCGTTTATTTGCCGAATACCGTATCTGCAGTCGTGTTATCCGTTATTTGGATTCATTATATATTTAATTCAAGCTATGGCTTCTTAACGAAGCTGTTCCGTTTCCTTGGACTCGATATGCTTGCCGATATTCAGTGGACGAGCGACAGTTATTTGTTCCTCTCCATGCTGCTGGCGTACTGCTTTGGTTCCATCGGCTACTTTATGCTTATCCTTAACGCCGGAATGGACCGTATTCCACGCGATTATTACGAAGCTGCTCTGCTCGAAGGGGCTAATCCATTGCACAAGTTTTTCCGAATCACGCTGCCGCTGCTTCAGGACATATTCCGTATGACGCTCGTTTTATGGACGGTAACAGCCGTGAATTTCTTTGTCTGGTCCGCTACCTTTGGTGGTGCGAGTGAAAGCGTCGCTACGATGACGCCGGGCTACTTTATGTATCTCAAAGTGTTTGGCGACGGCACTTCAGTTTATACGCAGGATGCCTTTAATGTAGGAGCAGGCGCGGCAGTAGGCGTTAGTATTACGATATCAATTCTAATCCTATCCGCCATCATCAATCAGTTCTTCCGTAAAGAACGTCTTGAATATTAAAGATGAGGTGTTAGCATGGTTAATAAAATTCGGTATGTCCCGCTCTATTTGTGGCTGCTGTTCACGATTGTATTGTTCGGCTTCGCCATTCTAGCTTCACTGAGCACAACAAGAGGCATTTTTACAAATTCATTATTTGAGAGCGGCATTCATTTCTCCAATTATATCGATTTATTCAAAACCCAGAAGATGGGACGGTACTTTCTGAACAGTGTTATTTATACCGTTTCAGCTTGCGTCGGTGTTCTCGTTTTCGCTGCTCCTGCCGCTTATGTTTTGGGCAGAGTAAAATTTCGCGGCAAAAAAATAGTCAATCTGATGTTTTTATCCGCAATTTCCATCCCTGGCCTGCTCATATCCATCCCGCTTTTTTCATTGTTCGTTGAGCTGAAGCTTACGGGTTCCATTATTACGCTCGTATTAATCTATATTTTCACTAATATTCCGTTTAGCGTATTCCTTCTCACCGGATTTTTCGCTTCCATTCCGAAGGAGTTGGAAGAATCAGCAGCTGTTGACGGCTGCGGCCCTATCCAGACGTTTATCAAAATTATATTGCCGGTTGCCCAGCCTGGCCTCATTACAGTTTCTATTTTCAACTTTATGTCGATATGGAATGAGTATTTGTATGCGCTTATATTTGCTGGTGATCCGAAATATCAAACGCTCGCGCTTGCATTGCAATCCATCGTACTCGGCTTTACCAACACAGGAAACTATTCCGGTATCTTTGCAGCATCCATCATCGTATTTTTGCCTACTTTCATTTTGTATTTGTTTATTTCCAAGCGAATTGTTGCAGGCATTACGGTTGGATCAGTAAAAGGATAGAAAGGAGTTCATTCACCATGCGTGTATATCAATCTACCTTACGGATCGAAGGCTCAAGCATTGGCGATCAAAATCCGCTGCCGATGTTCCGAAATCGTCAAACACATAGAGAAGTCAGTGATAATGGCACTCTTCCAAGCGAGCTAAGATCGAAGCTAGGATATGAAGCAGGGGAACGTTATTTACCCTACCGAATGCAGGATCGTTATACAAGAGATCGGAAAAATCTATTGCTGGAAACTATCGTGCTCGAAAATGAGCATTTGCAGGCTGTCTTTTTACCTGCTTATGGTGGAAGATTGTATTCTCTTACGGAGAAAAAAACGAATCGCAGCCTTCTCTATACGAATCCGGTGCTGCAGCCTGCCAACCTAGCGATACTGAACGCTTGGTTCTCTGGAGGAATAGAGTGGAATATCGGCCAGCTCGGACATACGTTTACCACATGCTCCCCCGTTCATGCAGCCATTCTGCAAGATGAGAACGGAAACGATTTTCTAAGGCTGTATGATTATGAGCGCTGTAAAAACGTGTTCTGGCAAATTGACTTTCATCTGCCCGCTGGTTCAAACAAGCTCATTCTTTATGTGCGGATCGTTAATGACAATGATAAGTCGGTTCCGATGTACTGGTGGACGAACATCGCTGTAGAGGAAACACTGCAAGCACGTCTATTTTCGTCAACAGATGAAGTCATTTATATTGACCATAAAGTGAAAGGATTTGGCCTTGGCAAGCTGCCTTATCTGCCGACTGTACCGGGCAAAGACGTCACCTATCCGCTGAGCTTTCCTTTCTCGAATGAATATTTCTTTCAAACGCCGGCAAGCTGTGATGCGCCTTGGGAAGCTGTCGCCTATGAGGATGGACGATTATTTTATGAACGCTCCACCTCTCTTCTCCGTTATCGCAAAATGTTTTGCTGGGGAAACCATGCCGGTGGAAGACGATGGTGCGATTATCTTGCTAACCCCGGTGAAGGAAATTACATTGAAATTCAAAGCGGCTTAGCGCCAACGCAGCTGCATGGACTTGATATGCCTGCTCAATCGGAGTGGGATTTCACACAAGTAATCGGCATGACCGATATTAAAATCGACAAAGCCCACCAACAGGATTGGAATCAGGCGAATCAATACATTCGAGATTGTGTCGATCATCATATCGATGCCGAAGAAATGGAGAAGCTGCATGAGTCCATGCGAGCTCTCGCACAACAAGCACCTGAGCAAGTCCTTTATACGGGTTCTCCATGGGGTGCGCTAGAGCAGCTGCGCCGAGAACTGAAGGAAAATCGATCGATTCCTGAAGGCTTTTATTTTACTAAGCTAAGCACAGCGCCAGAAGCCGAGCATAGCGATTGGCTCGCCCTTCTTGAAACAGGAACGCTTCCAGACCACGACGTGCAAGAAGTGCCGAAAGCATGGATGGTTCAGGATGAGTGGCTTGCCTTGCTTGAAGAGAGCCTCGAGCACCAAGAGAATCAATCATGGAACGCTTATATGCATTTGGGCATCATGCTTTATGAGCGAGGAATGGAGCAGGAAGCTATCGATGCATGGGAGAAATCGATAGACATTCAACCATCCGTATGGGTGTATCGAAACCTAGCAGAAGCGATGAAATATGCCTCGCGAATCGATCTGGCGCTTGCCTACTGGAAGAAAGCCTATCTCGTTTCCAACTCGTTCCCTGATCGAGCTTTGGCTGAAGAATATTTAAATTTGCTCATTGCTGACAAACAGTACGAAGAGGCGTGGCAAATGTACAATGCATTGCCTGAAGCCTATTCGAGCAGTGACCGCATTCAAATTATAGTAGGCGTTGCCGCACTTGAGCTTGAACAGGATGCATTCGTTAAGCAATTGTTCCTTAAGGAATTTGCGGTCATACGTGAAGGTGAAATATTAATCATAGAGCTATGGTATAAATACAATGCCAAGAAGCTTGCACAATCAAGGGATGAATCCTATTCCGAAATACATCTTGAAGAGGCGAAAAATAAATTTCCGCCGCCAACCAATATTGACTTCAGAATCATAGGTGAATAAAAAGATGACGGTGCGTAGTAACGTACCGTTTTTCTGTGCTTTGAGAATGCTGCCTCGCCCTATTCTGTTCCGTTTTAGGCATAATATAAAAATTGAAATTGGCTGTAGACATATACAAATTTTGTGTGTTACATTGATTAACATAGAGGCATGAACGAAAAACAACCATCAAGAATGGATGGCTAGAAGTAACTTGGTTGATTCTATAGTGTGTCCTGCACCTTTAGTCTCATCTGAATTACTTTTTTTATAGGCCTAAAGTTAAAGCGCTTAAATGTTTTTATTTTTTGCATTTAAATTAAAGCGCTTTAATTTTGTTTAAGCTTGATTACAAGCAAAGGAGGCTGCGAATCTGTCGACGGTTATACAACTATAATTTTAGGAGGAGTTTTAATTGCGCACTTTAAAAGCAAACAAAAGTATGATGAAATGGATGGGCCATGTCTTTCTCTGCTCAGCGATGCTTCTAACTTTATTGGGTGCACCCGCTCCACTTCAAACGAAGGTGCATGCTGCAGGAGAGCTAAAACCATTTCCGCAGCAGCTTAACTATCCTGGCATTATAAAACCTAACCATGTCACTCAGGCAGCTATGAATACAGCAGTTTCGAGTTATTATACTTACTGGAAATCAACCTATTTAAAAAACAACCTATCCTCATTGCCTGGCGGCTATTATGTCAAAGGGGATATTACCGGCGACGCTGATGGTTATGATCCGCTTGGCACTTCAGAGGGGCAAGGCTATGGCATGGTAATCACCGCTTTGATGGCAGGTTTTGATTCAAATGCCAAAACCATTTATGACGGCCTATTCAAAACCGCTAGAGCTTTTAAGAGTTCAGGCAACTCAAATCTTATGGGCTGGGTTGTTGCAGATGCTGCTGGAGCACAAGGACATTTTGGCTCCGCTACCGACGGTGATTTGGACATCGCTTATTCCTTAATACTTGCTGACCAGCAATGGGGATCAGCTGGCACGATAAATTATTTGGCAGAAGCCAAAAAAATGATTACGAACGGTATCAAGGCGAGCAATGTCACGACGAATAACCGCCTGAACCTTGGCGATTGGGATGCTAAGAGTGCATTAAATACCCGTCCCTCCGACTGGATGCTCTCGCATTTAAGAGCTTTTTATGAGGTGACTGGAGATCAAACCTGGTTGAATGTCATTAACAACTTGTACACTGTTTATAGTCAGTTCTCAAGCGCCTATTCAGCTAGCACAGGGCTGATTTCAGATTTTGTTGTCGACAATCCTCCAAAGCCAGCTCCACAAAACTACTTAGATGAATTTCCAGAAACTAACGAATACAATTACAATGCAAGCCGGGTTCCATTAAGAATCGTAATGGACTATGCTTTCTACGGCGACACGAGAGGCCGAGATATTGCTAACAAAATGGCCGTATGGATCAAAGGAGCCACAAGCGGCAATCCGAATAACATTAAAGATGGATATAAACTAAATGGCGGAGTTAGCGGTTCATACGCAACAGCTGTTTTTGTATCGCCGTTTATTTCAGCAGCAACAACGAGCAGCACGCACCAAGCATGGGTAAATGCTGGATGGGATTGGATGAAAAACAAAAAAGAATCCTATTTCAGCGATTCCTTCAATTTGCTTAATATGTTATTCATTTCAGGAAACTGGTGGATACCAACTGCTGGTGGAACAACGGACACCCAAGCACCTACAGCACCAACGAATTTGACTGCATCCGCTGCATCAAGCAGCCAAATTAATTTGAACTGGTCAGCTTCTACCGACAATGTTGGTGTATCTGGTTATCAAGTATTTCGCGGCGGCACATTAGTAGGCTCGCCTTCTGGCACGACCTTTACTGACACTGGCCTAAACGCTTCCACGTCATATAGTTATACAGTGAAGGCCATTGATGCTGCGGGCAATCTTTCTGCGAGCAGCAATACAGCCAGCGCAACAACGAGTCCGAATTCAACAACAACGAACCTTGCTTTAGGCAAGACCACTGTAGCAAGCTCAATTGAGGGAACAGGATTTGAAGCTTCCAAAGCGACGGATGGCAATTCGACGACAAGATGGGCGAGTGTTGAAGGAAGCAACAACGAGTGGATTTACGTAGACCTTGGTTCCATTCAAAACGTCAACCGTGTGAAATTAAACTGGGAAGCTGCTTACGGTAAAGGCTATAAAATCCAAGTTTCCACAAATAGTACAACTTGGACAGACGCTTTTACAACGACAACAGGCAATGGAGCCATCGATGATATTACGTTTACATCCAAAAGCGGAAGATATGTAAGAGTGCTTTGCACGGCACGAGGTACAGCTTACGGATACTCACTTTTTGATTTCGAGGTATACGGCTCTTAATAGTTAAGCACACACAAAGCCTGAACGATAACTGTCGGTCAGGCTTTGTTTTGTTTGCCTCTCATTTAACGAAGGCCGTCTAGAAGCTTACACAGCGTCTGCAAACAATCCTCCATCGCTTCAGCAGCCTCAGCGGTATCCGATATTTGTGCGAGCCAAAGTGCCGCTTCATTCATAGCTCCCGACAACAAATGAGTGGCAGCATCCAGACGAACACCCTTAAGGTAGCCCTGCTGCTGCATCATTTCCAGCTGTTCAAGCAGCAATTTCATCGACTGCTGCTCATCCAGAAGCCTCCACTCCTCCCAGCCAAGCACGGCAGGACCATCGATTAGCATGATCCGCCTGTTTTGCGGCTCGATTGCAACAGTCACAAATGCGCGGCATCCCAGACATAATTGCTCCCACAAATCGTCGCTAAGCGAAGCCTCTTCCTCCAGCCGCTGCGCTACTTCAGATTGAACAAGTGAAAGCACCGCTCGGAATAAACCTTTTTTGCTGCCAAAATGGTGATAAACAGCCCCCCGAGTGACCTCAGCATCTTTGGCTATTTCCTCTAGTGAACTGTCCGCAAATCCGAAAGTGGTAAAATGATGCCTCGCCACATCCTCTAGCTTATGAATCGTCTCTTCCGTATCTTTTTTCGTTTTCCTCATCCTGTTGCTCCTATTTTCTTAAAAGCTCAGAAGGAGCTTCAAGCAAGCTCATTTAATTATCAGCTGCTGCTCCCTCTTGCTGCCACACTGATTGCACATAGTTCATGCTTTCTTGTTCCGAGGGCGGAATAATTGCAATGACATCTATTAATACGCCGCCGGGATCAGAGAGAATAAAATGTCGTTGCCCAAAATCCTCATCGCGAATATCCTGCTCCAAAGACAGCTTCGCATCAAGGACCAAGCGCTTGTACTCACTATCTACATTATCAACTTCCATGTTAAGAATCAATCCTTCAGCTCTCTTACGATAGCTCGCGGGAACCGTGGAATGACTTGCTGATAGCAGCGCTAATTCATAAAAGCATTGCCCTTCACCCGTCTTCCGCAAGCTCACATACCAGTCAGACTCGTACACAACTTCAAAACCAAAGTAACGTTGATAAAAATCAGCACTTTTCGCTACATCCTGTGACATCACAACTGGATAAAAACTGTTCATTTTCAAATGGAAGCTCTCCTTTAGTATTTATAGGATTGAATATAATCGGATTTTAACATACGTACAGTATGTATGTAAATAGTTTTGTTATTTACTCTGGCCGATCGCAAAAAAATGACCTTCCGGTAATGAAGAAGGTCATTTCTATGTCAGGCTAGCGATAACTCAAGCCAAAGTTTCTTGAGTATTCGTTATTTAAGGTCACAGGCAGCTTCCCCTTTGGCTTGGAACCAAATATGACCTTCACAGCAGCTTCCCACGAAATCGGAATCGGTGTTATCCAGTACCAATTATCAAGCGCATAGGTTGAAATATATGCCTTCACGTTCGGATATTCCAAAATATCGCTTGGGTTTCCCAGGGAGACAGCTGCTACCGGCTTTCCAGTTGCAAGTAATCCGTTCACCAGATCCACTTGCCCTTGCGGTATTTGCTGATCCGACTTCGTAAAAACAATAATTCGATCTGCATTTTCAGCCTTCTCGACCGCTTTCTTAACCGCTGACCTTGTAGCATCTAACACTTCTCCCGCAGCTTCTGCTGCCTGATAAGAAATGACTTTGCCTTTGCTTATTTGCCTAACTGCTTCTGCAATCTGATCCGCATAAGCCATACTTACGACAAGCGTTGTCTGATTTGCTTCCGCATCAAATGGAAGGACATTGTCATTTTTGATGAGCGTTATGGAATCCAGTGCCATTCGCTCAGATAACTCACGGTGTTCTTTTTTCCCTACTACCTGGCTCACATGATTAATGTCTACCAAACGATGCTCAAACATCTCTAACTTGAATTTATAGGTTAGTATCCGTTCCACCGATTCATCCACTCGGCTTCTCTCGAGCTTGCCGTCCTGCAATGCTTCATAAAGGGACTCCAACGTATCGAATTGATCAGCTTCAGAGCCATTTGCCATGACGATATCTGCTCCCGCATTGATGGCCATAACCGCCGCTTCACCCGCTCCCCAATTGTCGGATATCGCTTGCATCACCATAGCATCTGTGACAATGATCCCTTTAAAACCCATTTCCTTTCTCAACAATCCTGTAAGAACTTTCTTTGAGAGTGTTGCAGGAAGTTCAGCATCAATCGCTTCAATAATAATATGTGAAGTCATAATAGACTCGATTCCTTGGTCGATTACTGCTTGAAATGGAGGGAGATGCACGGTTCGCAGCACTTCTTCGCTGTAAGACACTTTTGATAACGACATATGAGTATCAAAACCTGTATCCCCATGCCCTGGAAAATGCTTGGCGCTGGATATCATTCCTTCGCTTTGATAACCCCTCACCTCTGCAACAGCCATATCGCTTACAAGCTTCGTGTCTTCTCCAAAAGACCGAACACCAATCACTGGGTTCATCAGGTTCGAATTGACATCAACGACCGGCGAGAAACTCCAGTGAAAACCCATTGCTTTGGATTCAACAGCCGTCAAGCGCGCAGCTTGTTCCGCATAATCCACATTTTGTGTAGCTCCAATTGCCATCTGTCTTGGCAATACCGTTGCCTCATCAGGTACTCTTTGAGCTGCGCCATATTCCAAATCGCCAGAAATAAATAGAGGGATACCTAATCTGGATTCAGATTCCAGTTGCTGGAGCGCATTAGTAAACCGGGCAGTATCGGCAGCAGAATTCATTCGTCGATTCAAGAGGGCACTGCCTACACCGTATTCCTTGATCATTTTATTTGAGAACGAATCCGCTTGACCCGTAGGTGTATACATCACAAGCTGGCCTATCTTTTCCTTATCCGTCATTTGACTTACAAGCTGTTTAGCTTTACTCGCATTGGATATCTCTTTGTCTGTAGATTCCGAAGGTGATGGTGTTTGAACCGTTTCGGGTTCATTACTCTTTTTTTGGAAGTCTATTACGAATATTAGAGCTATGGCGATAACCATTACAAATGTAAATAACATAACTGATCGCTTCTTCATCGTTACCTTCCTTTGCTTATTCATTTCGGATGATATGAGTTAATGCTTCCCATATGTTCCGAATAAATCCCCTTCATTCACATTTCTTGCCTAGTGTAGCACGACCATTTTTAGGAGAACAATATTGGAAATTCATTATTTATTATAGTTATCCATGCTTTTAAATCTGCTCAAAAAACAACACCCCAAGCCATTTGTTGACTTGGAGTGTGCTTATTTTACTAGAATTGCTGGTGGTATTATCGCGTGATGACTATACAAAACCTCCATAAATGACAGCTGGTGAAGCATGACTTCAATCAAATCTATAAACCTCCAACTGCTTTGAAAAACGTTGACAACGGTTGTTTCAGTTACTACTGAAATGTACAACCCTATAACACAAGATCGCATTATAGTTGAAAGCAAAACGTTATAAAACCTATAACTAACGAACCCAGAAGTGCTTATTTAAAGCATTCGTAGTGGAATAAAATTGTAACGAACTCCAGAAACGTTATTTCGAGAAAAACAGCTCATAAGACCCTGTAAAACTTGTAATAGCGCCAATAAGGTTCGTTAAAATCTGAGAACAATCGTTTTCTGCATAATAAGCATGATACAGTTCCTTAGAGAGTCGACTTGGGGCTGACTAGAGCAAATCGATTTTTGCATCGCAGCTTGCCAAAGGTAAAACTAGTGCTTAGCTTGCTCTCGCTTGCCCATAATCGGTTTAAGCAAACAATCATTCACCAAATAAAAAAATAACGGTAAAGGGACAGCCCTTCACCGCTATTTTTTCATGTTCTATAATCTCTCTGCTCAAAGCGAGCGATCACTTCGGCGAATTCACTACTACTGCTGGAACAGCATCCCCTGTTCACATTTATTCTACTGTTATTTCACCGATCAAGCCCTTCTCGGAATGAGGACCAACCATCAGCTGGAAAATGCCAGGCTCAACCGACAAACGGTCATCTGCTCCTATGATGGCAAGCTCCGAAGGGGTTACCGAGAATGTCACCGTCTTCATCTCACCGGCACTTAAGCTCACCTTGGCAAAACCTTTTAGTTTTTTGAGAGGCTGTGTTACGCTTGCCGCTGCATCACGAATGTACAGCTGCACTACTTCTTCACCTGTAACGCTGCCTGTATTCGTAACATTTACAGAAACAGATACGGAATTCGAGCTGCTTATGCGAGCTGAGCTCACGACTAGATTGTCATATTCAAAGTCGGTATAGCTCAGACCGTACCCGAAGGGATACAATGCTTGCACTGGAGCATCGATATATCTTGAAGAATACACGCCTCCTGGAGGACGTCCTGTGTTCTTCCGGTAATAATAAAGCGGGATTTGTCCTACACTCCGCGGGAATGTTGCTGTCAGCTTGCCGCTTGGGTTATAGTCACCAAACAAGACATCAGCTATTGCATTGCCGCTTTGAATACCTAAGTGCCAGGATTCTACAATTGCTGTTGCCGTGTCATCCAGCCAAACGGTTGTCAGCGGACGGCCATTGAACAATACAACGATAACCGGCTTGCCCAGTTGTATTGCTGCTTCTACGAGCTCACGCTGCTTACCAGGCAAGTCCAGTTCTGATCTGGAGTTTCCTTCACCGCTCATCGTCAGACTTTCGCCTACTGCAATAATAGCAGCATCCGCCCCAGCAACTGCTGCCAGCGCCTGTTCAAAGCCGCTCTCGTCTTCACTTTCAATGCCGCAGCCTTCCGCATATAGCAGCTGTGTGTCTGGCGATACTTTCGCTTTAATGCCATCAAGCAGTGAAACGACATCATCCGCATTGCCGTCGGCTGCCCAGCAGCCAAGCGGATCTTTCGTGTTCGTTGCCATCGGTCCAATAACAGCGAGCGTTTTCAGCTGCTTAGAAAGAGGCAGTATACGATTATCATTTTTAAGCAGAACGATAGACTCTCTTGCTGCCTCGCGTGCCAATGACACATGCTCCTCTGACAAAATAACACTTTGGCTTCGTTCTGGATTTACGTATGCATTCTCGAACAATCCAAGTTTCATCTTTACAGCTAAAATTCTGCCTACAGCGGCGTCGATCAGGCTCTCGGCAATCCGTCCCTCTTGAACGAGCTTCGGCAAGTATTTGTAGAATATGCCTGAATGCATATCCATATCCGTACCTGCTTTAATCGCAATTTCACACGCTTCCTCCGCGTCTCGGGCAACACCATGAGTGATTAATTCGCCTAGAGCATTGTAATCACTAACGATGACGCCTTCAAAGCCCCATTCCTCACGTAAAATAGTCGTAAGCAAATAACGGTTGGCACATGCAGGAATGCCATTCAATTCATTAAAGGATGCCATAATGCTAAGCGCTCCAGCTTCAACCGCTTTACGAAACGGCGGCAAAATAACTTCACGCAGCACGCGGTCCGAGACGTCTACCGTATTATAATCCCTGCCCGCTTCCGCAAATCCATATCCGGCAAAATGTTTAGGACAGCTCGCTACAGAGAGGCTTTCACTTGAAGCATCATCGAGCTCGGCGCCCTCAACCCACGCTTTTGCCATAATCTCGCCTACATAAGGGTCTTCTCCCATCGTTTCGGCAATCCTTCCCCATCTAGGATCTCTCGTAATATCGATCATCGGCGCAAACACCCATGAAATACCGTCGGAAGCTGCTTCCTTAGACGCTGCTGCTGCTGTTCTTCTAATCAGATCTGGGTTCCAGCTTGCCGATTGAGCGAGTGGAATAGGGAATACTGAACGGTAGCCGTGAATAACGTCTCTCCCAACGATCATCGGTATGCCAAGCCGTGACTTTTCAATGGTTTGTTTTTGCAGTGTATTCGCTTGTTCAACGCCCGATAAATTAAACAACGAGCCTAACATTCCTTTATCGATGAGATCCTTCATGATTAGATTGATCTCACCGCCGGCATCCGGATTTATCGCATGAAAGCCCCAGTCAAATTGCGACATTTGGCCAATTTTTTCTTCTAATGTCATTTGGGAAATCAAGGACAATACTTTCTCCTTTATTTCCGACGAGAACAACTTCTTGTTTCCTGCCATCGATAACAACTCCTTCATGTATATACTGTCCATTATGAAGGAAATAGACAGGCATTTGTAGAAACAAACTAATGATAAACATCAACGATCTGCTTATGGAAGAGGAGAAACAGTAATGAAGGAAACTGGAATAAAGCTCGATTATTGTGCCTTTATGTACCATAATACGCCTTTTAGACATACCTTTAAATCCGGCCTCGAAACCTATATCATTCGATTGCAGACTGAAGGCTTATGCCAAGCATTGATTGCAGGGCAGGTCGATATCATCGAGCCTGGCGACCTTCTTCTGTTTGCCCCCGGTGAAGTTTATGATCTGAGAATTGGCGAGCTTGGGCCAAGCGGAGACTATTATGTGATCTGCAGCGGTTCTTGGCTTGATGAATGGTGGAAGCTTCAGCGAAGACCCCAAAAAACAAAAATAGGTGAGAACGGGAGAATAGCAGCTTTATGGCAGCAATTAATACTAGAAAGCAGACGGCATGACGGCGGTAATCCTGAACTATTGTGTACGCTGATGCAATCACTTTGCTATTTGCTCGATAGAGCCATAGATGAAGCAACCTCATACAACTCCGGTCCCAAGCTGCTCGCTTATAAAATAAAGCTTTATATCGAGGAGCATGCAGCGATTCCGTTCACTTTATCCGATGCTGCGAAACATACGGGACTTAGCGTATCCCGCTCGGTTCAGCTGTTCAAAGCTGAATTCGGCATGTCCATTATGCAATATGCCCAGAAGGTGCGTCTGGCGATGGCGCTGGAACTAATGGGCAAAAGTCCGCTTACGCTCGAACGTATTGCCGAAGAAACCGGATTCGGCAGCTATACTTACTTCCATCGCGTGTTCCAGCGGTATTACGGCATCTCACCTGGCGCATACCGAAAACAAATGACAGAAAAACAATAAGCCACGTCCAGAGGACGTGGCTTATTGTTTCATTTCCTTTAAACGGATTACATTCGAATTAGGATTGTATGATTGCATCTTCTGAATTGTTTTTAAAATATTGCTTCAAACCTTCAACAATAGCTTTCGCAGCACGATCTTGTCCATCTTCTCCAAGTAAAACGGCTTCTTCAACGGGGTTTGTCAAATAACCTACTTCGAGCAAAATCGCCGGCACCTTGCTTAGTGAAAGAACCTTTAACTCTTCATTCCGTATTCCGCGATCCCGAAAGCCCATTGCCTTTACAACTTGATTATGCATAGTCTGAGCTAATTCAATATTTTCATCAAAACGATAAAACGTTTCAATTCCACCAACATTCTCGTCCTTATAGGTGTTCGCATGAATGGATAGAAGAACATCTGCTTCCATTTGATTTGCTATATCAGGACGTACGTCCAGATCAATAAACGTATCATCATTCCGGGTTAGATGCGGCTCAAACATGTTCTCTTGCTTTAACAGCTCGTACACTTTCTGAGATAACGATAGTGTAAAATGTTTTTCCCTTTTTCCGCTAGCTCCTTCCGCCCCAGGATCTTTGCCGCCATGCCCTGCATCAATGACAACTTTGTATATCCTATCTGGTTTTCCATCCAAGGATTGCTGCTTCGTTGGAACAATTGGCGGATTGGCTGACAGAGCTTGCGACTTTTCTTCTTTGTTTGCGGCAAAGCCTATTAAAGTTACACTAATTAAAACTAGAGTGAATAAAAGCACAATTAGCCTGACTATTCGCGATTTTCGTTTTTTCGTATACGAGTACATGTTGTCCTCCTAAGTAATAGATGTTTAGCAGCTTCTTTATTTATACATAATCCTCATTTCGAGCACTTCTCCAATTTGTAAACAAGTTGTATCTAAAAATGTTGAAATGCGTCGGCTTATGAAACACAAAAAAACAGCCATCACCGATGGAAGCAGTGATAGCTGTTTGGAAACATGTTTTATTTAAACTCAATGATGTAATTCATCGATAATTGTACGGACAATTGGCTTTTTACTTGAGCGTCAAATGACTTCCAGCCGCTCAAATAGAGCTTGTTGCCCGATGGACTCCACTCCATTTGACCCGGATTTATTCCTTTGAACACCTCCTGTTCATTCAAAAGATTGTTTCCTTGCAATTTGGCAATATAGATATTCAGCGAATCTTTCGAGTATGCAATATATTTGCGATCCCTTGTTAAACGGAAATTACCCACTTGCTCACCTAAAATCGTGGTAGCTTTATTGCGGCGATCATATGCAAACAGCAAATTGTTCTCGCTGACAAACAAAATTTGATCATTATTGAGAAAGTCTACCGTCCCATCACGATTCAACAGATGATTATACAAACTGGAAATTCCAGTGCCGTCTATTTTACCGAACAAGATCGATTGTCCATCATACATTTGTCTGATGATCAATACCGTTTCTCCATTATCAGAAATTTTCGCATATCTCGACCAGCTTTTCTCACTTTCATACGGAACATCATATTTCTTCATCTTTTTAGTCGTAACGTCGTAAACGGCAAGCTTTTCTACTTTCTGATCATCCCATATGAAAAAAGAGAGATACCGGCTGTTGTTAGACCAGATCATCGTAGCCGACAAAGAGTCCTGCATATCCTCGACAGTAATCGCCTTGCCATCAATCTGGCTGTAGATCTTCAGGGTTCTGTTTTTGTTATTATCCCAACCGTAAACTGCGATTTTAAGCCCATCTGGGGACACCATGCTTGCTTCTGAATATTGATTGAAATTCATAACCTCTTTCATCGTCTGATTCTTATAATCAAAGCGCTGCAAGGTTTGAGTAAAATCTATATTTTTGAGCATGCCTAGAATCTGCTCATTGTCTGACCATCCGAGAATTTGGATTTCACTCTCCTCTTCCTCAAACATGCGATAGATTTTGCTTACTTCAAAATCACCGTTCGAATGGGCCAATTCTGGTGCCGCTTCTGTATCTGGTATAACGACGGTTCTTGAATTAAATTTCGTAGATGCGCAGCCCGACAAAATAACGAGGATAAGCAGAGCAAATACTGATTTTCTAATCACGAGGTCACCTGCTTGTTATCAAATTGCGGGATGTGAACAATTACGCTTGTTTCTCTATCCTCGCTTTGGATTTGAATGGTTCCTTGATGTTCTTCAACAATGGCTTTGCAAATGCTAAGCCCCAATCCGCGGCTCCCGACTTCTTTCACAAGACGACCATTTTCTCTATAAAAGGGTTCATAAATACGGGCTAAATGTTTTGGTGCAATGATATCTCCCTGATTTATAAAAGTGAATTGTATGACCTCGGAGATCAGACCTGCCTTCACTATAATTTCAGAGGAAGCATCGCTGTATTTAATCGCATTATCAATCAAGTTGATAAACAGCTGTCTTAATTTAGTTGGACTGCCCTCAATGATGAGATGATCTTCTAATTCGCAAACAATATTTTTGTTATACTTTTGGGCTTTGAACGCCATACCTTCACAAACGCTTAGCAAAATAAACCCTGCATCAACCATTTCATAGGATGCTTTAGAATCTGTTTCCTTAGACAACTCCAATAGCTGCAAAACCATTTCGTGAAGACGAGCACTTTCATCCGCTATATGCGCAATACCTTTCTCGAAAAAAACCTCATCATTTTGCCCATTGTCTTTGATCATCTGCGCGTAGCCCATGATAGAAGTTAGAGGTGTTTTCAGCTCATGGGTAACATTGTCGTAAAATTGCTTGCGATGCTGGTTTAACTCTTTAAGGCGGTCACGGTCCTTTTCTATTTTGCCAATTTGAAGTCTAATTTTCTCAATCATTTGATTGAAGTTATGAGCAAGCTTGCCCAGCTCGTCCTTTCGGTTTAAAGAGATATGGACATTAAGATTGCCGTTTATCACTTCCGTTGAAACTTTGGTCATCTTGACGATGGGCAGTGTAATGTTCCAGAACAATGCATAACAAAGCAGCAAGCCCATGGCAAAGATAGCGATCGTTACATACAAAATGACATCTAATATTTGCCTGCTGTTCTCATAAAGCATCGATACATCTTTGGAAAATCGTAAAATACCTATTTTTTCACCGTCAATGACAACCGGATATGAAAAATAGATCGTAGATATTTTTTCTTGATGGGAGATGGTATAAGCGGTTTCTCCCTTGAGAGCATGCTTGAAATCGTCTCCAAGTGGACTCATGAAGGGAGCACTGTCCGATGCAGCAAGCTGCTTGCCCTTTAATGAATAAACAGCCACTTGGCTAGACGTAATATTTTTCAAATCAACAACCAACTCTTTAGACATCTGCTCGAAATAAATTTCATCATGACTATAATGATTGATCATAAACGTCTGTTTTACATAAACATTGCTGTTTTTCTTCATCGTATTCAAATCCTGCGTAATGATGGTTTCGTTGCTGGATTCAATAATTTGCATGACAAAATGATGCAGCAGCAATAGCGAGGTGACAAAAATAACTAACAATCCGATTAAAAACTTAACCTTGATAGACTGTACCATATTCATTCCACATTCTTCTCGAATTTGTACCCGACACGAAATACCGTAGTAATGATGTCATTGGCATCAAGCTTTTTGCGCAAACGCTGAATATGAATATCCACGGTTCGAGTATCACCAAAATAATTATAGCCCCATACTAAATCAAGCAAATTTGATCGAGTAAATACGCGTCCTCTAGAGCTCGTCAAAGTCATCAATAGGTCAAATTCTTTTGGTGTCAGCTCAATGAGCTCATTGTCTTTTTTGACCATTCTTTCGGGTACATTAATTTCTATCGTTTTGAACTTGATGATTGCTGGCGCTGCTTCTTCGTTCACTGCCGTTATAGGATTGATTCTGCGCAGTAATGTACGAATGCGGACGATTACTTCACGCATATCAAATGGTTTCGTAATATAGTCGTCGGCGCCAAGCTCCATTCCGATAACTTTGTCGGAAATATCAGACCTAGCCGTAATCATGATGATCGGAAGCATGTATTTCCCCATAATTTGCTTGCAAATATCAAGTCCGCTTTGATCGGGAAGCATCCAATCAAGCAGCAGCAGATCAGGCTTGAACGCTTCGATTTCTCTTAAGCCATCCTTGCCGTTATGCGCAAGCTTGGTTTGAAATCCCTCTTTCTGCAAGCCATATGCAAGCAAATCAGCTATCGCTTCTTCATCTTCTATGATCAATATTTTGGTAAGCTCCATTCGTTCATCTCCATTCACCCTTGATCGTATCACAGCCTCGTTTTCACAAACAACTAAGCCCACAAAAGTTTACAGTATTGAAACAAGTCGGATGCATAACAGTTGGATATACTTAGCATGCGCAAAAAAGCAAATATCGACTATTAAAATTTGAAGTTGCTCGCTGTGTACGAATAAAAAAACGCAACCCATATCGGGTTGCGCTAAATACATTTTGATTTGTAAATGTTAGCCTATGCCATGCTCTTTTCGAATGTTGTACATTTCTTGAATCAACAGATCTCCTGGATCCCGGTTCAACTGCAAATGAATCAACAAGTAATGCAAAGAAATCGCACATACGTTATTTCCGCCTGTGAGTGCCGGAAATCCAGCTTCAAAGACTGGACCGTGGTCTTCCTTCCAAGCAAGACCTGCATGCACCTGCTCCGCAGCAAACTCTTCCGTTACTGCTTTTATACATTCCGGAACGAGTATATTGTCAATTATCTCTTTAGCCTCAGCTTCATTCGTTGCTGGTTTTGGGAGGGGCTTGCCACCCTTCGTCTCCATAAGTTCAACGAAAAAGGAAGACATCCATACTGCAGGATCATTGTCCGATTGGAACCTGTTAAGCAACTCATGCAGAAAAAAACCGCAGGAATATCGACTACCCGATTCATCCTTCACATGAAATATAAAAACTGGGCCATAATCATGGAAATTCGAAACCTGTGCCTCAACATCGTTATACTGTATTCTTAAAGCTGCAAGGCCATTATCGTAAACAGCTTTTATAAGCTCCGCCCATTCCTCCTTGGACATCTCTATTTCCTCGCTATTTACTTCCAAGTCAGTTGTCTCATTGTTTACGTTCATAGTTCCACCTGTCTCCTATCTTACTATCATCCTGTAAAGTAGGCTTCATTGCGATCATATCATACGGCAACTCTACTGCAAATCTATTATAGATTACCACAAATGGTTTCAGTCATCCAACAACGATACGGCAGCTCTGTCTTCGTCCTCTTAACAACAAGGGGAACAAATCCTTTGGACTTGTTCCCCTTGTTTTCTGCACCTTGCAATGGTTCAGCGGCTATCTTATAACTATTTTGCAAAGCTATGATTGTCGATTGTCACAATAACATCTAAGCTGGACCAAAACGATCCTTTGGAAATATCGGGATTGAAGAAATAAACAGCATTCTCCACGTTATTTTTACCGTTGAGCGCATCTTTCGCTGCACGAAGTGAGCTTGCATTTGGCTTACTTTTATCTAAGAGTCCATTATGTGCTGGAGGAAACTGCTTGCCTGAATAAATGACGTCGCGTATCGTATCCGGAAACCGCTCATCCTTCACTCTGTTTAATATGACATTCGCTAATCCAAGCTGTCCTTCATAGGATTCATTGCCTGCTTCAACCATCGTAATCTTAGCAAGCAGCATATAATCCGCATCAGTGAATGGTTTTGCTATTTGATCAACATTTGAAGGAATGATGACCTTGAGCTTTGTTCCCGGCTTGATCTTCGCCTTGCTATCGAGTCCATTCCATTTGAGCAGTTCTGATTTGGTGCTGCCAAACTCCTTGCTGATCTCATCCAAGCCGTACTCTTCTGTAATTACAGCAGGCTGTACTTTTATAAGTTCAATAACGTTTGATTCTGCATTCAATACCACATTAGCATGCAGCATTTCTGACAATTGGCGCAGAGGAGCATACAGCCTATTGTCCTTTAAAAATGGCACTGCATCCAACTTATAACGGGCTTCGTTAAAATATACGACTGGTACTCCATTTCCCAGCACGACTTTATCTTTTAATTCTGTATGTATTGTTACTTCTTCGTTTACATTATCCCAGCTCGACTTCGCACCGAACATATCAGCTATGCGGGCTACCGGAACAAACAATCTTCCTTCTGACACATAAAGCGGATCTGTTATCTTCACTATTTTCCCATTAAATTTTATCGTCCATTCATCCGCAGCAGCTGCATTCCCTGCATGGACACTCGACATAGGTCCGATACAAAGCAGAAACAAACCCAATATCATGGTGATTATAAGACCTCTAATCCGCTTGGCATCCCTGATCATGCGTACCTCCCAGTTAATTAAGTTGGTGTAAAATCCAACGTTCATCTTCTGGGCAAAATTATATCACAGTTTATTGCGACATTAGCATTAACATTTTCACAGAATTAATCACATTCGATACAAAAAAACAAAAAAATGAAAGCACTTACTTCATAATGATACAGGCAGGCGGTATAAAATCAGAAAGCCAAACGCCATTATTAGCTAAATAAAAGCTGCCGCCAAGAGATAATGCAAGCTCGGTGTTAATATGCAGGATGACGAGTTCTCCTCGCCTTTTTCCTGAACCTATGTTATTGGGACGTGCCCGTCTCACAAATGGAAAGTGCTTGCCGAATTGTCTCTGCAACAATATCCTCCGCAGTTTGGCCAGAAGTAAGCATCCTCGTTCCTTGACCAGCCCATAGGGACATATATTCTGAATTGTTTTGGCTGCTTGCAGCGTTTCTTATATCACGAGTCACGGTGTTTTGAGTAGGAAACGGAAGGGGCTCGATCCCGTTCTCTTCCCATTGCTTAACAAATGAATTACGTATGCCTCTAGCTGGTCGACCCGAGAAAGCTTTCGTAATAACTGTGCTCTCCTCTGTACTTTTCAGCAGAGCCTGCTTATAAACCTCATGCGCACCAGATTCTATCGCTGTAAGAAATCGCGTCCCCATTTGGACACCCTGTGCTCCTAAAATAAGAGACGCTACTAATCCTCGTCCATCCATAATGCCGCCCGCAGCAATGACTGGAATACTCACTCGATCTACAATTTGCGGTACCAAAGCAAATGTTCCTATATTTGCACCCAGCTGATGTTCGGTTATATCAAATGTTCCTCGATGTCCGCCCGCTTCGCTGCCTTGGGCAACTATCGCATCGCAGCCTGCTTGCTCCGCAAGAAGCGCTTCGTTCACCGTAGTTACCATCGCAACAACAAGAAGATTAGCCTCTTTAGCTTGCCGCAAGAAAGGCTCCGGAAGAATACCGAATGCTGTGCTGATGACAGGAACCTTCTCTTCGAGCAAAACAGCCATTTGTTGGTCAAAACGATCGGGAGTCGTCACATGTTCCGCACTCGCATGAGAAATTCCAAGCACATTCCGCACAAGATTTAACTCTCGCTGAACTTCTCCAATTCGAGTATTGTCATCCGAAGTTTGCATCGCAAACAGATTAACTGCAAAAGGCTTATCTGTCAGCTTGCGGATTTCATTAATCGTTTCTCGAATGGCAGCCGGCTCCATATATGCAGCGCCAAGCGTTCCTAGTCCACCTGCATTCGATACTGCTGCTACCAATTTTGCAGTCGATGGCCCGCCAGCCATTCCAGCTAAAAAAAGCGGATAACGAATATTAAACAGTTGGCAAAGCTCAGTATGTAGATTTATATTCATGTTTTCTTCTCCAATTTGTTATGATTTTTTGGATCATTAGAGTCAACCCATTTATTATTCTTATTCTCTTAAATTGTACACTTTTTATGATCTTAGATCGATTTTATCATATAAAAAAAACGCAGCCCAATCAGGCTGCGTTAAATCCTATCTTCGTTATTTATTCTAAGCCATGCTCATTCCGAATGTCATACAATCCTTGAATTAGCAGCTCCCCTGGATCCCGATTCAACTGCAAATGTGTTAGCAATAGATGCAAAGAAACAGCACATACGTTATTTCCATCTATGATTGCTGGAAAACCCACTTCAAAAATCGGACCGTGGTCTTCCTTCCAAGCCAGCCCCGCATGTACCTGTTCCGGAGCAAACTCTTCTGTTACAGCTTTTATACATTGCGGTACGAGTACTTTGTCTATGATCTCTTTAGCCTCATCTTCATTCGTAGCCGGTTTAGGAAGAGGCTTGCCACCTTCTGTCTCCATAAGATCGACGAAAAAAGAAGCCAACCATACCGCTGGATCATTATCCGATTGGAATCTAGCAATTAACTCACGCAGAAAAAATCCACACGAATAAACACTGCCCGATTCATCCTTCACATTAAATACAAAAACCGGGCCGTAATCTACGAAATTTGATACCTGTGCTTCAACCTCGTTAAAATGCATTTTTAAAGCTACAAGGCCATTATGGTGAACAGCCTTTATAAGCTCAGCCCATTTCTCCTCGGACATCGCAGCTTCCTTATTATTTACTTCCTCGTTAGTTGTCTCATTATTCGTTGTCATAGTCTCACCTGTCTCCTATCCTACTATCATCTCGTAAAGCAGGCTATATTTAGCTATCTCGTAGGGTAACTCTTCTTGAATACGATTATAGAATGCCACAATTGCTGCATCTATTATTATAGGCATGTGTCAATCAGACTAGCAAACACTATACGATAGCAAATAGAGGATATTCAACGGATTATTACAGAAGGAATGATGCAATTTTTAATCAGAGGCCATATATCACGAGGTTTGCTGACGATCTCGGAAGCTATGGATACTATCAAATCTTTGGCCGGAATGCAAACAATAGCATTGCCTCCATCACCCATTGCCATATATGCAAAATTCCCATCCTCTTCTTGCAGCCACCACAAATAACCGTATTTGTTCGCATTCATTGCGATCGACTCATCATGCCACGTTTTGGAGACGATCTGTTTATCCTCCCAAATACCGTCATTTAAATATAGAAATCCAAAACGCGCCATATCTCTAAGAGTTAGACAAAGCCCCCAACCCCCTGTCGAATTTCCGTTAGGGTCATGAATCCATCCTTTTAGGTTTTTCCCAAATAGATCTTCGATACCAAACGATTTCATTTGGCGATCAGCAATGATTTTCATCCCAATTGGCCAAAACAACTGCTCATTTGCAAACTCACGAGCGCTTTTACCTGTCGTGCGTGTCAAAATAACCGACAGCAGATGTGCACCCGCAGTACAATACTGAAACTCGCCCATTCGCCCTTTTTGTCCTAATAGGTCAAGCGTATATTTGGTCCAATCCTTTTGCCTCCGCAGTCTGTCCAGCGGCTCCCGCACTCCCCCTCCTGGTTTCCATGTAAAAGGAAATGGCGCCGTCATCGTGAGAAGCTGCCGGATCGTTACCGCCCGCTTCTGAATGACGCTGGCATCGGAAACATATTCGGGAAAGAAATCCAGTACCTTTTCGTCTACACTTTTGATAAATCCTTTGTCTATAGCGATTCCGATGAGAGCAGATGTCACGCTTTTCGTAACCGAAGCTACATGATGGGTATCACTAGCGATAAAGCTGTTTTCATACTTTTCAAAGGCGATATAACCCTTATGCACAACAACAATACCATTTAGATTGCTATATTGGGTTTTAATTAAATGGTTAAGTTCGGAAAACTTCTCCGTGTCCATGACAAGAGCTGCTGGCTCCCTCGTCCGCCACTCTGTTGTTGGCCAATAATCTCTTTGCATTATAGATACCTCCCGGTTAAGGACTTTGGATTTCCTTTCAGCACATCGGGTGAACCTTCTGCAATAATATAACCTCCTTCTGGGCCGCCGCCAGGTCCAAGTTCTATCATCCAGTCGCAGGAAGCGAGAACAGCCGGGTTATGCTCAATGACGATTACTGAATTCCCATTTGCTATAAGCTCGTCTAACAATTCAATGAGCTTTGCGGTATCATACAGACTAAGACCAGTGGTAGGCTCATCCAGTATATACAGGGTATTCCCTTTCCGTCTTCGGCCAATCTCTTTAGCGAGTTTTATTCTTTGCGCTTCACCGCCGCTTAAAGTGGGAGTGGGCTGACCCAGTTTTAAGTATCCGAGCCCCATTCGATCCATTACTTTCAAAGCTGTCACAATCACCTTGTTGCCTTCAAAGAAAACAACCGCTTCCGAGACGCTCAGTTCTAAGATGTCAAAAATATTTTTACCTTTGTATTCGACCGATAACGTGTCATGGTTAAACCTTTTCCCATAGCATGCTGTGCATGGTTTTTCTATTTTCAAATTGCCGCCCAGCCAGATTGCCGTATGTCCACTGCCGCAGCATACCGAACAAGCGCCTTTCGAGTTGAATGAGAAGTGGCCTGAAATAAAATTCTGATTCACGGCTGCCGGCTGTTTGGCAAACAGGCTGCGAATTTTATCCCAAATGCCTATATAAGATGCAGGATTGGAGCTCGAGCTCCTGCCTATAGGTGCCTGTGATATTTCGGCATAGCCACAAATATGCTCCAAGCCCTCCAGCCTATCCGCAACCATTTGAGTCATCAAGGCTTCTACCTCATTACCCATTTCGGTTTCTTCGTTGCCTTCCTGCTTATTACGAAAATGGTTTTTCAGGAGAGGGAGCAGCGTATTTGAAATCAGCGAGCTTTTACCGCTTCCCGACATACCTGCAATCCCGACCATTACACCTAAAGGAATAGCAGCTGTCACATTCTTGAGGTTGTTCGTTTTGGCATGTCGAATGGTTAGAACAGGTACCGTTTCAATACACGGATGTTTAGTTCTGGACGGCATGGTCATTTTGCCTGAAAGATATTGGCCAGTGATAGACTCCTTGCACTGGAGCAATCCTTCTAAATCACCCTCATATATAACCTCTCCACCTTCAATACCCGCCATGGGTCCTATGTCAATAATGTGCTCCGCTATTTTGATTGCATTACTATGGTGCTCTACAACAATCACCGTGTTGCCCAGGTCTTTGAGTTCTTGTATAAATTTTAAAACATCCAATTTTTCAAACTCATGCAGTCCTGCAGTAGGTTCGTCGAGAAMATAGATCATCGAATCCATTTTTGCATCCAAATGTGAATGCAGAAATAATCGCTGTATTTCTCCACCACTCAAAGTTGGCATTTCTCTGTAAAGAGAAAGATGACCGAGACGTGCTTTAATCAAGTTATTCGTTTTAAGCAATATTTCTTGCAGCAAGTTTTTACCCATCATCGTGAACGTGTTTTGCTGGCGCAAATCTTCAAGTACTTCATTCACTTCTGAGATTGTCATCCGCCCAAGTTGACCAATATGCTTGCCATTTAACAGCACTTCTCGTGCCTCTTCACCCACTCTAAATCCATAGCAATCGGAACATACAATATTAGCATACACACCATTTAACGGTTCTCCTCTATGAAGGCGAGTATGAAATATGTTCGTTAAACAGGCGCTGCGTTTTTCAGAATTGCCGTTTGCATAATGCCCATAGATGATTTCTCCCCTTACTTCTTCTGGTAGCTGTAAGAAAGGAATAGCTAAATATGAATGGAACTTCCTTTGAAATAATCGCAAATAACCAGGAGTTAAGCCGACTCCATCAAGAACCTGCTCCAAAGTCATTCGACTATCTGATACAAGCTTTTCTAGGTCAACTTCAAAACACGATCCTCGCCCAGAGCACTTGATACACATTCCATGTGGAGAAAGGTTGGAAAAATAACTTGGCGACAATCGCTCCTCGCTATTCCCGCATTCTAAGCAGAATAGGTTGTCATTCACAGCTGTTCCGCAGGTGGAGCAACGGATTGACCCTTCTCCAGCATAGAGCAGTGCCAGCCTATTCATAATATTGGTCTTTGAGCCTACGGTTGAGCGCGTGTTGCTTTGACGGATCGTATTTTGCTGCACTGCTATGGCTGGGCTTAAACCTTGTATACTGTCGAATTTGTCATCATTATCAAGCCCAGCAACAATACCTAAGGATTGCAAGTATTGCTTGCGTCCTTCCTCAAAAATAATATCGAACACAAGGCTGGATTTGCCTGATCCGCTGACGCCAGTTGCTGCCACCAGCTTGTTTTTTGGAATTGAAATGTCTATGTTCTTGAGGTTATGCACTCGTGCCCCTTTTATCGTTATGGTTTTCTGCTCCATTTCATCGCCCCTTATTCTAGATTTGACTATGCAAGAGGTCCTACCGGCAAATAAATATCTACGACATGTTTTGTTTGTGGGTTTGAGTCTGGTTCGCTGACATATACTTCAAAACTTGAGGTGTCACGAGGAAGATAACCGCTTTGGGGCAGCCATTCGCCGCATAAATAGTCCCAAGCCTCACTATACTCATTTTGGTATATTTCAAAATGACCTACAGCGTATTTGCCGGAAGGTATAATCATGATTCCGACATCACTATCCCCTTTTTCGATGAATTGGGCAGCGCTGCTAGGGATTGTCACACAAAGGCTGGTTCTTCTATGATGATCCTCTGTAATTTCCGGATGATCATGATAGATCGTCAACACTTTTATGCTGCTCGAATCGATGAAGTTCCATTTGCTTAAATAAGCGAACAGCTGTCGCAGGAGTGATTCAAAAACAAGCTTTAATTGTCCATAGCTGCCAAGATGTCTCACATAGGCAACATTCATCTCGCCAATCGTCTCAATGGTTACCTTTCCTTTTACCTTATTTTCATCATCCTTTTTTGTCATTTTCAGCGTACTTTCATGATAAGGAGATATTTTTATCAAGTCTTTGCAATTCTTGCGATATTGATTTCTATAATAGCTCGGGCTTACACCATAATAATTTTTAAACGCCCGTGAAAAAATCGAAGTATCCGTAAAACCAAATCGATATGCTATTGCCGTAACTGTCATATCTGGCCGATGAATGAGAAAATTTAGTGCTTTCTCCAGCTTCACTCGGTTTACGTATTGCAGCAATGATTCATTCACGATCCCTTTAAAAATTTTATGAAAGTGATACTTTGAAAACCCGGCAATGGAAGCAAGCTCATCTAGTGAAAGAGAATCACATACATTTGCTTCTATATAATCCTGCACTTTATGAATGCGACGCAAATACTCTTTTTTACTTTGAGATATTGTCATATATGATCCCTCCGCACCTTCAGGAGCAACATTACTCCATTACAGAATACAGAATAACATATGTTAAAATATGTTTTTCCAAAAACGAATTGAATAATGTATTACATTTGTGTATTGTTCTGGCATCTGATGAAGTTTAGAATGAATAAAACTTCAAGAGAAGCGAGTGAGGACTAAAATGAAAATGTGGATTGAAAAATGGAAACACCTTTTAGGCATTCTTTCCATTCCTCTTCAGGGGTTTATTTATATGGGGATTGCCAGCAATATTGGACCAGACATTATTTTGGATTATTTTTGGATAGATACTTTAATTCCTTTTGTAAAATGGTTTATCTTCCCTTATATAAGCTGGATGCCCGTTTTATATCTAAGCTTTTTGTATCTAGCTATTAAACATCGCCGTATTTATTGGCGTACTCTATTGATCTATAATATTTCCGTCATGGCGTGCAATGTTGTTTTCTGGTTTTTTGCTACCCTTGTACCTCGGCCCGATGTTGATGGCGCTGACTTGGCGAGCAGGCTTGTTAATTTTATTTACGAGTCTGACGCACCCTTTAACTGTTTTCCAAGTGTCCACTGCTTAACGAGTTATTTGCTATTCATAACTTTGAAACGTGAATTAGTTGTCAAACTGTCTGTTAGAGTCTTTATGTACATTTTGTTGTGGCTTATTATCATTTCCACTGTCTTCACCAAGCAGCATGCACTCATTGATGTATTTGGGGGAATTCTCTTCGCTGAAGTGACATACCAGATTGTCCATTATATCTCATCTCGAAATCAGCGGCGTGACAAGCTGGCTACTACAAGTATGTAGCGATGGACTTATGATCATTACAAAGGGCTGGAAAGTAGAGGTAACAAAAGGGAGGACCATCTCAGAAATCAGAAGTGGTCTTAACTGGAAGACTTACATAATGGGGAGTGGGTTTCCTGCAAACTTGCTTCCTCCAAAAAAGACCGTTCCCCTATTATGTATAGGAAAACGGCCGTCGCTTAATTTACTACTTCTTCCCGTTCTCCCCAAGTCGTCACTCTGACGCTAACTAGAGGCTTCGGATCGCCTTCGAATTTACAACTGAATGATAGCGTCTGTCCACCCGTTCTTACGATTGGCGCATCGGCGGAAGCATGAATGGTTCTTAGCAGATTCCAGTTCTGATCGTAAACTTTACCGATTCTGTCACCTTCACAAACGAGATATTGATTCACGAAAATTTCTGTATCAAACGTCATATAAACACCGTTCGTATAAAAAGTTGGACGTTTAATCGAAGCATCATCGTTACCATATGAAGGAATGACACGCAGCGTAAATTTAAGCGGTTGATCCGCATATCGGTTGAAGTACGTCCAATCTGCTCCCCCTGGCTGACCTGGCTGCAGCTCCGCCGGGTTGCAAACGAGCGGTTTTGAGATATGGACAGGGTATAAATTCCACTTCCCTTCACCTGAAGCTTCCAAATGCCAGTCGCTTTTCGGGTCCTTCAACCGTTCCCGTTGTTCGGATGTGAAGGCGCCGGCTTGTCTTGCTGTCTCCCACTCGCGCACGGATGTGAATACCGACTCGATGTTACCGTTTCGCCCAAGCACCTGCATATCGGCAACTAAAGCAAAACCAGCGTTGAAACCTGCCGCTTTCGATAATACCCACTCTATTTCATCAGGTGACGTCGCTTCGAACTGATCGGAAGCAGAACGAACAAGAAACCATCCAAGCATTGACGGAATGAAGTTACGGGCAAAATACCGCTGGTTGGTAAGCCGCCATTCAAGCTGCCCTTCACGTGTTGCAGCACCCCAAGGCTCGCCCCAGTTGAACCTTGTGAATACATGCCACAAATAGTTCGGAACGACAATGCTAGCATCGTTAATAACTTCTTCTCCCCAGCCGTCATAACACATTTTCACAAAACGATTCACTCCGTACCCGTCATGACCTGTTGCATAGCAGCCTTCCAAACCATCAAATGATATTTGCTTCAAGCCCGTTTTCATAAATAGATCGTTGATGCGAACGCAATATTCGTCCTGCAGCTCAATGTTCGGGAAAAATACATCGTAAGGGTGATCCCATAGTCGACCTATAATCGTACCACTTTCATGCGTCGCGATGGTTGTTCCATTTGCTCCACGCTTAACGCCTGTCAGCTTCCAAGGCGCACTTTCTGTAACTCCATCATATTCTATTTGTTCACTTCCGATTTGTGCTGTATGCCGGAACAAATGTAGTTGAAACGGCGCGGGATCATCAACCTCGATACAATCTGCTTCTAAGTCAACCGTTGCAACTAATCGCGACATGCCTGCCATTTGCAGCCTTTCATCCGGCACTGGCGTTACATAGGAATCATTTAATGTCGTAAAGTTGGATAGTGTATGCACGCCGACATGAACACCCTCACCTTCTGCCATTGCCACAGAAGACTTTAAACCCTCATCCCCATTCGGGAAGCTTTTTGGCTTCAGAGTGAAATGTCCCCAATTGATGAATGGATCGGGATGATACACGTATTTGAGACCAGCCATTTTTGTAAAACGTACAGCTTCGGACATTGTAGATTCGGAGAAATCCGTAATCAGGTAGGATTGGTTTGCCATAGGCGATATTTTACCCCAGACCCCTTCGATCATAGGATGAGGCAGCCCTTCTCCAATCTCAATCGCTTCAATCGTCTCAAGCACATGCTGTAACTCACAACCGAACAAAGCAATACTTGTTCCAACGATTGATGCGTCGTCCCCACTTATGGGCGCTACTTGAACAAGCGGTAAGTTCCATGCCGGACGACGAAAGCTCTTCAACCGATTTCTGGCAAATGCCTGCAACAGGCTTCCTTCGCTTGTCGGCCATGCTGCGCAAACATCATACTCGAATTTACTATCGGATATTTGCGGACTGTCAGGATCCGGCTTTACGTTCCCGTTGTCCGAATAACTTTGCTGCACATTTTCCAATCGATCGAGCTCGATCGGCCACCCCCCGACAGTCTTGATGTTCAATGCCTGAAGGCCGATCGCGAATTGTCCATTATGAACGACACCAACCGATTCACCGATCGAACCGGCAACCGTTGTCATATACGGTCCCCATATGACCCCATCCACATCGGCGCCTTCAATACGCTGAATCTCAAATGTCGCATACTGCGATTCTTCTACAATTAATACATCGACCACAGCACCGGTATCTGCAAATTCAAATGTTATTAGCCCCAGTACCGCGTTCAAGGATGCCTTCGAAGGCACCTCCATTCGACCATCGATGACAATGCGAATAAGCACAGTAGTTTGTGTCATTGATGCATATGCATGATCTCTGCTATCGTTCATAGCTGTAATTTGACCTTTTTCGTTCAACTGCAACTTTAAGGCTCCAGCGTTTATGGTATACATAGTTCTCCTATCTCCCTGCTGCATAATTTTTCATTTAAGCGCATCCTTAGATCGATAACTAGCTTTTCAAAATGATTATGATTTTAAATTGTCGTCATATACTTGTTGCGCTTCGTTTAACACATCATCGCCGCCCATCTTTTTCCATTCAGCTACAAAACTATCGAATTCGCTCAGCGGTTTGCGACCCGTAATAAAATCTATAAAATTTTGCAGTGTATACTGTTTCAACTTATCTTGCGTTTCATTGTAGATGGGCTTGTTGAATGGTGCTAGAATATCAATATTTCTCGTTCCCTTGGCACGTGTATCCTTCGCAAGCTGACGCAGACTTTCTTCAGATGTATATGACGTTTGAAATTCGTAGTCATTGAACGAGCCTGCCATCGAGTAACCGCCAAGCCCTATTTTTTTGCGTTCTTTCTCGTCTGTATATGGAGCGATGAATTCAACCGTTCCTTTGTCACTCTTATTCCAATGGACACCTTTCTCTCCAAAGTTCATTTTTTCATAAATTTCCGGATCAAATTGGCTAGCTTCGAAAATTTGCATGTATTTAATCATTTTTTCCTGGTCTTTTTCTAAATGCTTACCGAACATAACACCCGATGCAAAGGCTGGGTTGTACTGTGATATGCCGTATTTCCCATCGGGTCCCTTAATTCCGCCTTCAATAGCAAAATTAAAGCCCGGGTACTTCTTAGCCAGCTTGTCATACCACTGTTCTCCACCAAGGAATGCGTTGCCCGGCAAGAACGCCCACCAATAATATTCAATCGCTCCTATTTTGTCCGTAAGCACTTTGTCTTCAACATTATTACCTTTATTAACGACAAATTCGGGATCAATCAATTCATTTTTATACCAACGGTTCAGAACTTCAAGCGCTTGCTTCGCGCCTGGTTCAATTTCTCCACGGACGATTACTCCATCTTTCTCACGGAATATATTAGGATAAGCATCATATGCGCCAAACACGGAGCTGAAAATAGATTCGATATTTTCACCTGCTGCAGTGATGCCATACGTATCTTTTTTACCATTGCCGTCAGGATCCTCGTTCCGGAATTTCGTCAATGCAGCTTCCATCTCATCAAGCGTTTCCGGTGTTTTTGTTATGCCTACTTTTTTCAACCAATCTTCACGAAAACCAAGCTGTATACCATCGATACCAATATCCCAGATGACCGGTAATCCATAGATTTTTCCATCTCTTCTTATATACTTAAATGGATCTTCCCCAAGGTAACGTTTTAGCCACTCCGTATATTTCGGCATATTTTGTTCAATTAATTGTTGCGGAATTTCAGCGGCAACATCCTGTTGGAGAAATTTATCGTAATCCGTAAACGATGGCTCTTTCCACCAATCTGGAATTTCCCCAGAGGATATGAGAAGGTTCAGTTTTTCTTTCATCGCTTCCCTGGTTGATGCAATACTTTCCAAATCGACGTTGTACTTCTCTTTCAGTGCATTTAATCCGACAGAGTCTGTCGTTTGATTCTCATCTAAATTCCAAAACATCAATTTCATTTTTTTATTCGTAGCTTCTCCATTAACTGCCGATTGTTTATTCCCATTATCAGTCTGATTACCCGAGGAATCATTTTTGCCGCATCCCGCCATGATCGACATCAGCAAGACTGTGGATAGCCCTCCTAGCAATATACGCTTTTTCATCATTTCAACCAGCCCTCTCTGTTTATGAAATATTATCTATTAGGGGGGTTACCCTTTAATAGCACCAATCATAACGCCTTTGACAAAATACTTTTGGATAAATGGATAAACGACCAGCATTGGAATGATCGAGAACATGACAACCGTGGCTTGCAGCTGTCGTCCCGAAAACTCTGTTGTTTTACCGATATTTTGAATGACGCTGTTAATATCCGCCATGTTGTTCTGGATAATAATTTTGCGTAAAACAATCTGCAGTACTTGCTTATTCGGATCTGAAATGTAGATCATGCTGTCAAACCATGCATTCCAGTGGCCCACACCTACCCATAAAGCAATCGTAGCTAGCACTGGCTTCGATAATGGTATGACGATCTGAGTAAAAATCCGCAAGTATCCTGCACCATCCACACGTGCCGACTCTTCCAGTTCTTCCGGAATCGAACGAAAAAAATTTCGCATAATCAACACGTTAAACGCACCAATCATACCTGGAATAACAAGCGACCAAATCGTATCAAGCATATTCAGTTCCTTAATAAGCAGATAYGAAGGAATCGTCCCCCCAGCAAACAACATCGTGAACAAAATCATGCTTGTAAACGATCGGTTGAAGGGAAGGTCTTTTTTTGCTAATGGATAGGCGGTTATGGCTGTGAAAAATATAGATAATATAACACCCAGCGCGGTTCGAATAATCGTATTCCAGTATCCCGTCCATAGCGCATCGAACTTAAAGGCCAGCTTGTAGCTCTCGAACGTGAGCTGTGTCGGCAACCATATGAAGCCTGATGAATAAGCAGCACTGTCTGCTCCTGCGCCATCTAAAGAAATCACGACCTGCGTCCAAAAGGGATACAATGTGATAAAGATAATACCTGCCAGAATGAGATACAAAAAGACGTCGACTATTTTGTCTGCCGTTGATTTTTTTATGTTAATCATCGTTCTCGCTCCCTCGTCTAATTAAGAAAATTACCATATGGCATGCTCCTTGCCGCCGATCCATTTCACTATCTTATTTACGATAACGATCAGGATCAAAGCAACCACGGATTTGAACAATCCAACGGCCGTCGCGTAGCTATAGTTCATCTCAATTAAACCTTTACGATACACATAAGTATCGATTATGTCTGAAACGTTATACACTTTGACATTATACATATTGAATATTTGATCAAAACCCGCATCCAAAATACCGGACATTGATAAAATAAGCATAATGGCTATAACGGGCGCAAGCATTGGTATAGATATATAAACCATCCGTTTAAACCGGCCAGCTCCGTCGAGTACAGCAGCTTCGTACAACTGCGGATCGATACTCGAAATGGCTGCGAAATAGATAATTGAACCCCATCCGAAACCTTGGAAAATACTCGTCGCCACAAGTATGGTGCGGAAGTAGCGATCATCCGCCAAGAATAACATCGGATCGCCGCCTAATAGTTTTACAATGCCATTGATAGGACCGTCCAAGGAAAACAACGTAAAGAATATCCCAGCCATGACAACCCATGATATAAAATGAGGTAAATAGGATACAGTCTGAGCTAACCTCTTGAATTTCATATTAGAAATCTCACTCAATAACAATGCAAAAATGATGGGTACCGGGAAACCAAACACCAGCTTGCTTAAACTGATAATTAATGTATTTTTCAACACAGTGTAGAAATACGTGTCGTTCATGATCTTTTCGAAATGATGAAGTCCAGCCCATGGACTTCCGATGATGCCCTGTGTAATTTTAAAATCTTTGAATGCCAACAATACGCCGTACATGGGGAGATAATGAAATAGAATGTAATAGACAACTGCCGGAATCATCATAATCAGCAGCACACGGTATTGTTTATATTTTTTTATCTTCTCCCTCCTCAGCACCTGTTTCGTGCTAATTGCCCTAATCGTATCGCTCATTGCTTATCTCCTCCTTTTTGTAAGCGGTTCCATTGTGCTAAAGAGAATATATCATAGGAAAGTTATTTAATAATTATCAAATATTTTAGAAATGATGCAGTTTATTACGGAGTTAAAAAAACCCGTCCGGCTAGCCGGCGGGCGAAGTTGAATTTGGGAGAATAAGTTGTTTATACTGTGGAACTATACAAGCTTTGTGGAATAACGATGGTCATAACTGTACCATAGCCAAGTCGACTTTGGATGGAGATGCCGTATTTAGTGCCGAACCGCAGTTGCAGACGCTCGTTGACATTTTTGAGGCCATATCCTGTCGATTGCATCGTAAGTATCGTATCGATCATCTCCTTCTCCATACCTGGACCGTTGTCTTCAATCGCGAAATTGACCGTCCCTTTACCAAGCCAGGCACTAACATACAGTAGACCCTTTCCATTATTTTTCTGTTTGATACCATGCTTGATTGCATTTTCTGCGAGCGGTTGAAGAATTAAATTTATTGTTGAATAATCGTTAACCTCCTCATCGATCTTATAAACCACATCGAAGCTATAATCACCCATAACCTGAATAATCTCAATATAGGATTTGATATTTTCCAATTCGTTACGCACAGTAATAATATTGTTGCCTTGATTAAGAGCCGTCCGATAAAATTTCGACATCGATGTAACGACATGACTAATTTCCGGCGCATCGTTTTTGAGCGCCTTCCAATTGATGAATGAGAGCGTATTGTATAGGAAGTGAGGATTGATTTGCGATTGCAGCGCTTTCAGCTCTGCCTCTTTCTGAATGATTTTACTTCGATAGGTTTCATCGATCTGTTCATTAAGCCGATTAAGCATCTTGCCGAACCGATTAGTCAGTTCGCCGATTTCATCCCTGGCCTCACTTTGAACCTGCAAATCCAATTCTCCCCATTCGACCCGCTTCATTATCGCATTAAGTGAGAATATTCGTTTGATAAATGTTTTGGAAAAGATCGAAATAATGATCAGCAAGCTGACAATACAAGCAAGGATCACGATTAGCGTCGCATTAATGATTGAACCTGCGTTATGGGACACAAGCGCTGCGGGTACGAAACAATAGACCGTCCAATTAGCCTGCACGATCTTCTTCTTGACAAGAAACATTTCCGTTTGACCGGTGCGTACCGTCCCCTCATTCATTTTCATCATTTCTTTGAAGTCAAAGGCAATCAACTTTGCACTTTGATTCGCATATACGATTCGGTTATTGCCATCAGAGATAATGACAGCATACTCCTGATCTAGATCGGTAATGTTTTTGAAGAAACTGTTCTCATTAATTCGCATATAGACCATATTCGTATTGGGCTCTTTGAGAGTTTTTGGGAATTTATGAATGACAAACAGTTCGTTATCCTCATATTTCCATAGCGGTTCTATCCCCTTCATAGCTTCGTTGTACCATGGCTTCTCATTAACCCGTTTATATGAGACTACTGAATCGCCGAATTCTGGAACAGTGCTTTGCGTGTAAAAGGTTATTTTCTCAATGTCCTTGTCAAGGTTCATCATCATGATAAAATACGGATCCAAGAAATCTTTCAAATCCCGTGAAAGATTGACTAAGTCAATATAATCGTTGGCTACAATCTTCTGAAACATCTTAGTAAATACAATCGATCGAATCGCATGATTGTAACGTTCAACCGAATTGTCAATATTCTGAGTAACGGTATTCACATTCTTATCAATCCCTTGCAGTGCCTGCAATTTGAGCATGTCCTTTGATTGGTTGTAGGCGTATATGCCAAGCACCATAATAGGAATGATAATAACGATTAAATAAGAAAGAAATAGTTTTTGATTAAACCGTAAACGATTGAACAAACCATAGATCAGCCGTTTCATCGTTTATGCCTCTTCTCTGTATTTGGAAGGCGTTCGACCAAAATGATTTTTGAATAACGAGCTGAAGTAGGAGAAGTTGTTATAACCAACATCCTGGCCGATATCGATAATTTTACGATTGGTTGTTATAAGCAGTTCCTTTGCCTTTTCCATTCGGTGCACGGTCATGAACTTATTAAGGCTTATCCCTTTCTGTTTCTTGAATAGATGGCTCAAATAACTAGGAGATAAATAAACCCGCTCCGACAATAATTCCAATGACAAGTCAGCCTGATATTCGTTCTCGATTATTCGGACGACTTCATCGATCGCTTTGGAGGTCGCTTCCAAATTTGTTTCGCAGAAAGACTCGTTTTCCTTTAGAATACGCAGTACTACTTTACGCAAATCGCTCAACTTTACCGTTTTATAGATGTCCTCCAAACTATGCTTGAATCTATCGTTATTCTTTTTTATAGAGGCATTGAATGCAGCTTTGACAATTTCGGTGCACACATATTTTACATAGATAACCGTTAAATGCTCACTGTTTTGCAGAGCATCAAACAGTTGCTCGACATACAGTTGCGCGATATCATACCGGTTATGCTGAATATTTTGCGTCAATTGCGTTAACACATCATTTACTACTGCTGTCATATCGCCCTGAGCAAATGATGTGCGGTTTGCCAGCATCACCGTACCCTCATCGAAAAAGAACTTGTTTTCCAGCATCGTTTCCATTTCGTGAAATTGTTTGTGGAGCTGCTTTACATCATCCATCAATCCGCTGATCACAACACAAATATCATTATCGTACATATCCTGGAATATCCGGATCAATTGCTGGCCAAGCTCCGTTATAGCTTCCAGCGACTCGTCGGGGGCTGTTTCCAAGAACAGCAACGCTTGAAACTCATTCAAGTGAATAAAATCGACGTTGCGATGAATGAGTTCGCCCAACTGCTCTTCGATATCAAGATCAAGCCGATCGAAAAAACGTTTACGAGAATCCAGCATACACATCCGCATGTAAGGATACTTATCGAACCTGCCGGTAGGCACCTTCAGATCTCGTTTGTCATCCGTCTCCTCTGACTTGCTGAGTATAATATCGGTAAGCTGCTTCTGCTTTTCGTATCTGACTTCCTTCAAATAGGCAGCTTTTAGTTTTTCCTGCTGAACCTTCAATTTCAACGCTTCCTCGCACAGTTCGATGACCTCGGTCATATTTTTAATAAATTCGCTAACCTGCACAGGTTTTAATATATAATGGATCGCCTTCAGATCGATTGCCTTCTGTGCATACTCAAACTCACCATAGGCGCTCATAAACATCGTTTTGATAGGCTTACCAAGCTCACGAACCTTCTCTGCAAGCTGTAATCCGTCCATCCCGTTCATCCGGATATCGGTGAGCAAGATGTCAATATCATGACTTTCGATATACAAGAGAGCGCTTTCACCACTGTCAGCTTCAAAGATCTCCAAATGCAGTCCGTATTTATCAACGAGAAACCTAACGCCGTCCCGTTCGAACTTGTCATCATCAACAACAAGCATTTTTAACAAGTACATCACCACATTTCGCCAGAAATATTTTCAATGGGAGTTTACCAGTAACTCAAGCTATTTATATACCAATACAGTACTATACTTTCCAGTTCATTAACAAACAGATCTTTACCAACCAGATACCCGACAAAGGTAACTGCTGTGATAACACCGTCATCCAGAGCATCTTCGGCACAATGAAACCTGAATTTCTTTATATAAATGAATTTGAAAGTATTGAACATTTTAATCATGAACTATCAAAATATATCGATTACTACAATAACAAGCGTATTAAGACAAAATTAAAAGGAATGAGTCCGGTACTGTACCGGACTCATTCCCAGAAAATCGCCTAATAAAATAACCTGTCACACTTTATGGGGTCACTTTAATACCTCTACTCAGCTTTTTAATTATCATTTCATTCCTTAATTCTAAAGAATTATGCAAAAAAATACAATTTCAATTTTCATTTACTAGCCTATGGAGCAGCATACTTCCTATTATACTACGGAATGAAAATGTAAATAAACACAATAATGCTAATGCATTCCTAGCTTCACATGATTAAAGAGTCAACCTCCGAATAAAGCCAAACAAGCTGACGCCGTAAAAATACCGGAGCCAGCTTTCAGTACATTGCGTTTTTGAATTATATTTTAGCTGTGGCCTTGTCCCCTCCCTGCCTATTTATATGTTTTTAGCTGCTTCTAACTCTTTTACAATTTGCGGGAATTGCTTATCTAATTTATAGAAGTAGAGAATAACGGCCATGAGCGCACTAATGATGATCGGCAAATAAATGTACATGAACAGGATTGAGGAACGAGCGGATTCGCTAATATGCTCCTGACCACCAACATAACCTCCAAATGCGAGCATCCAACCGACTATCGCGGCGCCAAGCCCGCTGCCTGCCTTTGAGCCGAAGCTTCCAGCGCTGTAAACTAAACCTTCTGTTCGCATGCCTGTTTTCCATTCTCCATAATCTACGGTGTCTGCAAGCATCGCGAACATCGTTGCAGCTAATGGAACGCCGCCAAGTGATTTGATCACCGACGCGACGATTACGATTTTAATGCTAGTTGGATCAATAACCGTAATCGCTGCTCCCAAAATCGTGATGGCTAACCCTAGGAGTGAGGAATTACGTTTACCGAACCTTTTAATAATCGGAGCAACAAACAGCAAGCCAATTAACAACGGGATAAAGGAAATAACGCCAAGAATGAACATCAATTCAGCATTTCCTAAAATATACTGCGCGTAATAAATGTTAACCGCTGTATTAACCGACGTCATAATAAAGCTTAGAATCATGAAGACCACGAGCAGCGCCCAATATTTATTGCAGAAAAGCGCTTTCAAAGAGCCGCTAAGAGGGACCTGATTTTGGACTACTGCTGGCTTAACTCTCTCTTTCGTCGTACGGAAAGTAATCAAGAACAACACCGCTGCAATCGCACCATAAATAGTAAACGTCATCATCCATCCCTGTTTGCCGCCACCGAATGCATTTACGATGGGAACCGTCATGGTCGAGACGAGCACCGCGCCAAAGATAGCCATCAACATACGGAATATGTTAAGCAAAGATCGCTCATAAGGATCTTATGTAATCAATGAATTCAACACACCATAAGGAACGTTCGCTCCTGAATAAATAATGTTGAGAATGAGATAGGTCACGTAAGCGTAAATATCTCCAACGCCATACCCAAGCTTCTCCGAAAATGAAAGTTTAGTCTGTTCCATAGTAGCAACCTCGATTGTATAATTATTTTTGTCCGTTTAGTTGGAGGAGAAGCTGTTCGACCATTTCATCTGAAAAAGCACCTTTAAATGCCAAACATCCAAGCCAGAGTACATATCTGCTTTTTCTTCCAATATCATTTGTGAAACCATTTTCTTTATGTCAAAATTCTTTTTGAATCATCCTTAAATAAACTCACAAACTGTGAAGCGTTTTCATTTTTTACTACTCACTCATTATAGATGATCAAAAAAACGGAAATATGGTATGATTATTTGAATAAAAGTAAATTTATTTGGAGGCATTAGATGGAATTTAATCCTTCCTTTTTAGCTAAATTACTTCATGAGAGCTTGCAGCTGCCTGTTTATTGGTTGAGTGCGGATGATCCAAGCGGGCAGGAATATTTCGAATCCAACGCTCCTATCCCATTTTCCGCCTTACAAAATCCAGAATACTTCCGGCAATTAATAAAACGAACCTGGGATAAGACTTTTCCCGTTATACAGACAACGGAGTTTGAGGAATTTTTTATCGTGCAGCCCGTTTATTCGAATTTGAAGCGAGTAGGAACCATTATTATAGGTCCCTCAATTGATTATGTTCCTTCCGAGGAAACTGTTCGAAATCTCATGAATGATAATAATATTCCCAGAAAACTCCATCCAGCTTGGGTTGAATATTTGCGCAGTCTCCCTCTTGTTTCCAAGCAGAGATTATTTCACATTGGCATCATGGCACATTGGATTGTCAATCAAGAGGAGTTAGGATTAACGGATGTTCTTGAGTATAATTTCCGGTTGGACCAACGTTTTTTGTCAGAGGAAGCTATCGAGCTGTCGATGTCTAATATGAAGGAATTTTCTAATCTTCACACGAGCCAGGAATTCGAACAGATATTATTACGGCATATTAAGAACGGCGATAAAGCTGCACTTAAGAATCTATTCGTAATGGGTGTAATTGGGGAGGCAGGCACACTATCCAAACGAAGTCATTTGAGAAGCCGCAAAAATATTGCCATCTGCGCAATTGCTGTAGCCGTTCGAGCGGGTATGGAGGGTGGACTGTATACTGAGCTGGCATATCGCTTAAGCGATACTTACATTCAGCATATCGAGGATTTAACGGATGTTCGCTCGGTTGAAACCGCGATGATAGACGCCTTCTTAGATATTACGGATCGCGTTAGCGAGAATCGGAAAGGCACCGTTTCTAAGCCAATCGCGAAATGCCGCGAATACATTTTTAATCATTTATATGATGCGATTTCTATCTCTGAACTGGCTGAGCTGACTGGACTTAACGGTACCTATTTATCCACCCTTTTCAAAAAAGAAACAGGACTCACGATCAGTCATTTCATCCATCAGGAGAAAATAGAAGAAGCTAAGAAGCTGCTCGATTTCACAAGTGAATCGGTCTCAACCATCGCTACTCGTTTGAACTATTATGACCAGACTCACTTTATTAAATCGTTTAAAAAACATGCCGATTTCACACCTAAGCAGTATCGTGATCGAAAACGGAATGGAGATAAAAAGCCCATAAAAATATCCCCTCCAAGTTCACTTTCTTGAGCGACCGTTTAAAGGGGAAGTGCGCGGGCTGCGCAGTCAGTTCGCGTGAATGGATCAGTTGGAGCCATTGCAGCTATGCAAAGAGAACTGCTCTACGTTATTGAGTTTACGATAGGGCAAGAGAAAATCACCGAGGTTGATTTAATTTCTATCCTCTCTCGAACGGCTGCTAACCTTAATGGTCAAAAGCAATTTGCCCCTCTTTACTGCCAGCAACACATTTCGTTCCCAAAACTCAGCTGGCGGTAGAAAATAAAGCATTAGACTGGATGTCTTTATTCCACGCTGATTCTCAATTGTAATATCGTCAGACTTCATACAATAAGTTTTAGACTGACCTCAGAAATTGAAACAGCGACAGCCAAGGACAAAAAATAAAGTCCTAGACTATCGCTGTTTCATTGAACTAACGTTCCTCGTTAGTTGAAGAAAGTATTGTTATTACGATCAGTTATTTTAAATGCCTGATTTAAGCAACTTAGATGGTCTAGCTTCACACCCATCATATCATTGAACACTCTGTATATAAGTTTTGCTAAATCTATTTCATTTGTACATGTTTTAGACTTTTGTGCAATCTGATTGATCTCAATATCATACTCGTTCTGTGGAGCACCTCCAGCTAATAGACCGATAGGATCCCAATTGTTAATCACTTCAGTTAAAAGCTTGGTACTTATTTTCACCTTTTATCACACCTTATTTGGCAATCAATCTAGTAAAAATATTCTATAATTTGCTCTACAATCCTGCCCGTTTGCTTAATAATGAACTGAATATTTACAGGCATCCAAAGATACTATTGAACCTGATTAGCTAAGTCTATTAGGTCGGACTCATCTAATTTATAATTACCTAACTGAATATGGTATCCGTTTATATAATAAATAAATCGAGCCAAAAACCCATTTTCACTTTTCCACCAAATTGATTGGCTGGTCTCGTCCTCTTTGTAATATGCTTGTTTCCCATTTTCAAGTTCAATGGGTTGCTTGCCTTGCTCAGATACTTTCTCTGGTTCATCAATAACCTTACTCAAGATATAGCTTATTTCTTGCTTGGTCTGCTTGTTTTTATAATGAAAAACATATTGGTGAAGTTCATATGGATCATCAATTGATATCTCCGTACGAACTTCATTAACTTCAAATGGAAATCTAAACGGTTCATTGAAATCATAACGCATCATTGGGATACTTCTTTCTTTGTTTGGATTGTGACCACTACATCCACTTATTAAAATCATCAATATTAGAAAAACAAGAGAAATACTCCTCATTATTTCACCCCTTGTTACATTAACGTAAAAGGAGGCATTTTGTTGCGCTAAACTGCCCGTTAGCTTAATGATTTAGCGAATTTCCTTCAACCAAAAGAACCCTTTTCGAACGAGGTATAGAGCCGAGCGTATGTACCTCCCTCGAAGGATATTCCTATTTCGTATCTACACTAATGATTTCTCGCAGCCCACTGCAATTTTCCTCAATACAAAAAGGTTCCGAGTTTCCGGAACCTTAAGGAACAGTACAATACTCACATGTGGTTTTCATTACTTTGAATTCTCAATTGCTTCTCTTAAGGCTTTTGCTAGATTACCTTTAATAATTTCATGACCTAAATGTATTTTTTTATCATCTAAAAAATCAAAACCTTTTTGCTTCTTTGTAGGAGTTAAAGAATAACCTTCTTCCCTATCACATGAGTATATAACTAATTTTTTCCCTTTTATTGCTTTTTCATAGCCTTTTACTCCTAAATACTTCTCAAGCGGAGTGATGTCGTTTTCCACGGGAGTTAGAGAATGGCATTTCTGAAATACATATTCAAGCGCTGACTCAATTTGTTCCTCACTGTTAGGATTTTCAACCTCCTTTACTACATCAATGTTTGCAATAATTCCTCCCCACTTATTAATAATTCCATTAGCAATCATAATAATTCTTTTACCGTAAACATAAATATCAACTTGTTTGTATTCCATACTGATTTTCCTCATTTCAAAATATGATACACGACCTAAACGCCTATTTCTGCTGGGTCATTCAGCTGCGTTCGCAAACTACTCTATGGTGCGTTAAACTAACGATTCCCTTTAGCTTAATCCTCTAGAACGTTGCCTAACGACTTTATTGATCAGGATCCAAGTGAAGTTGTGATATGTTTAATGACGGTTTCTTCATTGCGCTCCAATCTGGTGGATCAGTGAAGAAAGTCTTCAGTCGATTAAAGATTTGTTCTCGCTCTTTGAACCAATAGGTACGCTCATTAATCTCAAAGCAGAGGATGAGCGCAATATCAAAGGGTTGATTTGCCTCACTAAATGAAAATTCATTCACGATTGTTTGTTCGTCGATTCCTCCCGAATCACTAAGGTCCTCGTCGTCTTCAATCTTTGAGTTAGCAGATGTTTCTTCACGAAGTTGAATGTGTTGTTCGAATAATTTCTTAGCTTCGTTCATATGGGAAATGAATCTATTCGGATCAAATAGTAATGAAAAATAACCCATCAACTCTTCGAACAATCCTCGCTCAGTGAGACCAATTTCTATTCTGGTAAAACCATGTGTTAAGCCGGGCTTTACCTCTTCCATATAGGAATAGTTGAAGCGAGCTAAGTTTGCCGCATAAGAACTTCTGCCAGTACGATAGTTGTAGAAAGAGCTGCACAGCAACCAGACAAGAGGTGGATAAATYCACCAAAAATATTTATTATGGTCTCGATATAAATTACGATTGGCTGTCCCAAGTAACTCAAAATAATCTGCCAGTTTACCGAGCTCGCCATTCTCATATAACGGACCTAGTAATCCTCGAAACTCATAAAGTCCTAAAAAAAAGTGGTTGTCGATTGAGTATCCTTCATTCAGATCTCCCCGATTCCTTTCCTCCGTTCGCTCGATATTCTCCTTTAACCCTTTATAAAACAATAGTCGATCATTCAACCGTATACACGCTCCTATATAACCAATGATTCCTATTTCAATCCTGGCTCCTAATCTCCTCATACTAACACATATTGGAAGTATCCTGCCCGTTAGCGTAACGACGAAGGGCTGCCACGTGGCAGCCCTTTTAGTCTTCAACTATCGTTACCTGTTAGCGTAGTTCTCTAGCTCCACAAACCAATCCCCTAAGTGATCTGGAGAATGGGCATCTGACCCGTATATACACGAAACCCCATGGTGCCTACATTTAATCAGGAACCATTAAGGTACATACGCTTTCCCACATGTATCTACCCTTAATCCTGCCGTGTTCACATCAAGTCCAACATTCATTCTAAGGAGGAGCGGAATAATTTTCTCCATGCGATCTTTGATTTGCCCTTCATCTATTTCAGGCAAGACGGTTTTAAATTTTTCAATTAGATTAATATGTCCAATTCTTTTCCGTATAGAGAATTGGGAGATCCACTCAATTGCTTCTTCAATATAGTTGTAGTACTCATCAACAACCTTCTCCATCGTTCCGTAATGCTTTAATATATATTCTTTAAAATAATCTGGTCGGTAATCAATTAATCACATTCCACCCATACCGGGTATATAGTACACAGAATAAATAATGTCTTCTAAATCCTGATCAAAGTCATCTATTATTCTTTCAGTGAAATCAAGTTTACCTGGTAAGTAATCTAGCTCTAAACCAACAGCAACATCTATCTTTCCATTGTATTCTTGTTTTTATGCTTGGCATGTTCGATGTACAGAGAAAGCTCACTGTAAGGCATTGCTAGCCTTTTATATAACGAAGCATCATCGATCCAGTTCAATGGTAAAGGGGCATGTTCACTGAGCGTGTAACGCTCGAATCCTAAATTAATCGCTCGTTCTAAATATTCTTCTTGTGAAGTGCCACTACCATGATGACAGTATGGGGTATGGGAATGATCGTCCCATTTCAAATGAAGGTTCCTCCTTATACAAATTGACTGACGGCTTGACTCTTGTAGAGATATCTAATTGTCTAAAGCCATGTTTATCCTCCCAATAAATAACACTTCATTCTTCTATTACAAGACCCTTCTCTTTACACCATTCCATAACTAATTCCTTCACCTTTTTTTCTTTGAATTCATACCATTGTCTTTCGACGTCATGTTCAATGATTCCATCTTTAAATCTTCTAAATGCTCCTCTTCCTTGAATAGCTCCAAACAATTTTTCTCGAACCTCTGCTTTGTCTAATGTCTCAATAAATTCTTCTATTAGTTCATACTCATGGAACTCGTTTCTTAATGTGAAATCGAGGTAAACCTCGTCTTCATCCTCTATAATTTTTATGGCTTGTTCAATGTTCTCTCGTTCCCAATCCGGATAATTGTCAAGCAGCTCTTCATCTTCTGCCGCTCTCATCTCTTCTCTCGATAATGTTATTACTTCTCCTGTCTGGATGTTTATGTATGTTAGGGTCTCATCCATTTGAATTTCAATTTCAGTAATTAGATCATCTAATTTTACTGTTGCTTTTCTCTCCATTTCACATCTGTCCTTTCATTGAGATTCCTTCTACAAAACAGTTTATTCAAATTACCAAAATAAATCATAGAGGAGCTGCTTTTAAACATGTAACTCGTCCTCAACTATCATCAGACTTTGCAAATTAAATCCGCAGCAACAGCAGCAGACTAGGACGCGAAATAAAGATCTAGACTGCCATTGCTATGGCTACGACTTTTCAACTATCGTTTCCCGTTAGCGTAACGAACAAGCATGTCACCCTGGTTAAGCACATCCTCTGAATAAGGTAATAACCGTACCGAATAGTGCTTTTGAATACACTTATATCCACGTTTGAAACGATTTATTAACCATCTTTACATTGTTCATTTTTGCCCAGCTCTTTAAATCCGAGATGCCTCTATCTTCATCCTTTGAATACCTAAATGCCATATCCAATGGGACGATCTTCCTCCTGTAAGGTAATATCCCAATAACAGGTTTAAAGTACCCCCTGGTCATTATCACTTTAATATCCCTTGAATTAATTATATTCCCATTTAATATGATTTGCTCATTGGATAGGCATAACACGGTTGGTTTCTTAAAAAATGTTCTGTACAATGCGAGTAACAGTACAACTAAACATAGAAGAATCACCGTTAACGAAGCGTAGAATATACCCCTCTGATCCCATAACCTCAATACAAGAATAGATTGACTCGATATAATAGCAATCATGCCTATAATGGTTCCAATCCTTGATGGACTCTTAACTGGATGCTTTATTTCCATAAACATTGCCCCCCTGTTCAAATCCCTTATCTTAGAATACCACTTATTGGAACTATTCTGCCCGTTAGCGTAACTACGAAGGGCTGCCACGTGGCAGCCCTTTTAGTCTTCAACTATCGTTTCCCGTTAGTTCAGCGAGTTAAACTATTAAATTCCTACTATTGCAGATAAGTTAATATCAAAAATATGCTGTATCAAAGCAAAGACGAATAAGATTGCAAATGATATTGCGATATACTTTAATGACCTATAGAAAGCCAATAATAAATGAAGTTTTTCTTCCGCCATGTAATATATAGAACTTCCACCAATCAGCATAAAACAACAGGCCACTATTTTTACTGGAATTAAGTAGTACCATTGAGGAATGCCCGTTCCATAAATTGAAATTATGTAACCAATAAGATAAGTTGCTCCGTAATATCTCCATCTCCTTCTGATAATTCAACACACCTCCTTAATTGAAACTTTTTATAAATTACGGTGTGCTAAACTAACCTGACCGTTAGCTCAACGAGGCTACCGTTCATTTCCGGCAGTCTTGTCCTGGTGATTGTTACACTATAGTGTCCCGTTAATTGAATAATGGTTCGCTTACTATCCTAAACTGAATCCATTCGATACCTGTAACTTTTGTTTTAGTGGTTAGTCCACTAAATTCCCAAATTCCCGATTCTGAATTGGAAGGACCAGTAACCTGCCATTCATAAGCCAATTTGTGAGCACTTACTAGGGTTGAGAAAACGGCATGAGAAATATCGTCCTTATTTAAGGATGTGCTAAAACCAACATCATATAAAGCCGAATCCTTCCAATAACGTTCACAGGATAAAAGGACAGCATTCGTCTCACAAACCTCTTCGAATCTTGAGAGTAATTTTCGAGCCTTTTCCTCTGTATTCACTTTGAAAAACGCATGCCAATGAATGCTTTTATACATCTAGATACCCCAATCATTGAATAAGATGCGATGGTAATTTAACGATTCAGCCTGTTGTCATTGAACTATCGTGTCCCGTTAGTTCAATTATCTATCACCTTCATTGCAACCTCTTTACAGCAGTTGCTTTGTTAATTATCTCGTTAAACTCAGGAATCAAAGCACTACCAACTATTTTATCTCCAATCCGATTAATTGCCCAAGTTGCAAAAGAAATAGCTTGCTCATTGTTGTTCACCTGCAAATGCACTCTAGAAATAACTAATGCTAGTCTAGTATCTGTTAGCACGTCACCTAACCGTTTTACATTCTTATTCCTTTGTTCTATGTCCTCTGCGCTAATACTGGTGAGACATTCAGGGAAATTAATGAAACTCCCAAAGTATTGTAAACCGTATTCTACAAAAGTTTCTGTCATATGTCCTATGTTTTCAAGGGCTTCGATTTCCGTTTCACCATAACTCCACCATAAGTCTTCATCTTCAAGGTCTGAAAGTCGCCACCGAAAATCACAATCATAGGATGAAACTTTATTAAATGGGACATGAGCACCCAAAGGGTTTGGGATGAAGTCTATGTATACTCCAAGTTCAACACAACAACACCCGCCATTTTTATCAGCTTGAATATTGACAGTATAGATGAAATGATTATTTGGTTTTGTTCTATACTTACCGCCTGTACCATTGAATCCATGCTTTTTTAGTTCTTGTTCAAATGTATCTTTTAATAATTGCTTGAACTTTTTTAAATCAGTCATTGGTAATGCCCCCCCCCTTGCCAGACACTTATTCGTGTCAGCAACATCAATCTCTGTATTTAAAGCTATTTTATCATCAACTTAGCCTTGAATGTGATTGATATATGATTGTAATTAATTGAACAAATATAACTGGCGGACACCATGCTATCCTGCCCATTAATGAGCAGGCCACCGCAGCAGCTGCTCATCAATACGTTATTCAACTATCGTTTCCCGTTAGCTCAATGGAAGATTGTTATTTTTGCGTACGGATAACACGGAAATTACTCGCTTTGTATCCGTCTGTACTAGCTTTGAAAGTAATTTGAACTATATCCGAGGTAGAATCGTGTGTCGTAACTTCCCCTTCAAGTATGAACTCTTGTTGAGGATAAGAATCCGATTTCCTGATTGGTATGATATGAGCGCCGCCGATGAGAATGTTATTACCATACTCCTTTCTAAGTACGCTCATAATCTTAGGACTAAGTTCGAAAATAAGCACCTCTTCCAAACTCTTACGTTGAATGTCGGCATTATAGTTAGTTGGTGACTCCTCGCTGTAAGCTTCAGCACAATCCATTACTGTAAAGCAGGTTACCCCTATTGCCCAAATCAAAATTATACCTCTCCACCACATGAGAAATAACCCCCATAAATTTTTGGTTATTTTACCCAAGTGGTTATCGAACTATCCTGCCCGTTAGCTTAACAAACCGATAGCAATACTCTTGGAAAATGAAGGTGATTAGCTGGTATCCAGCGAAATATTAATCTTAATTGATGATATGACATTACGGGGGTAAACAAATGAGTGAATTTACTTCAGGCAGTCTTGTATTGAATAAACATAGGAAAGCTATCGAAGACTTCAATCCCATTTTTATAAAACCGCTTAATGACAAATGGAGCGTGTTTTTTACGGAAGGTACAGACGTTAGTGACACCTATCCTGAGGATATTATAAAAATGATTGCTGGCGTACCTGTATTATACTTTTATAATTTCGAAGATCACGGCTGGGGTTTCACCATCCTTCATCAAAGCAGAGTTGTATCTGCATTCGATTATTCGTATGAGGAAGATGAAATTGAATTACAGAATTATGTACAAGAACGGTTTCCTGAAGAAGAAGCTATTGAATTACTCTATGTGAACCCTGATTCAGACGCTTTTAGGGTTAAAATACTTGGGGAATTCTATATGGAACATAGTAAGGAAGACAAAGTAAAGAAACTTATAATGAGTCTTGACGTGGATGCTTTTGCGTTATTCAACATCGATTCGGGTGGACTTGATAGACTGCGAGATATGTTCCGTATTGAGTCGTTGGTCAGTCTTCAAGATCGTTTTACCTTGATTGACGACTTCAAAGCGACCATAGATATCAAGGAAATGTGCTGGGTCCGTGCAGATCGGATAGAGAATCTGATGAATTAACAACTGCCAACTGCCTCTCGATTGAATCATTAAGCTGCATTAGCCGCTAGCCCAAACCTGAAATTAAGTTCGGGCTAGCGGCTATTTTGTTGAACTAACGTTCTACGTTAGTTGAATAACAAGTTCTTATCTTTTTCCTCTAATCCATCGATTGAATTTAGTTTCCCTCCATGCTGTCCATCCAATTGGCAGATCAGCAAGTTGGACCAAACTCGGGTCAATGTCTATTCATTCTTTTAACCCTAGAATACGAGCGTCTAATTCAATCACTTCTTCACCATCGAGAAACTGCCACATTCCATCATCGCTGTCATGGGATACTTATAGAATAGGGCTATGTCTATTCATTATTTTTTGGGTTGTAATAACAGCTACATTTTCAGGATCTTCAAATGGCCAAAGTCGTTCCATAAATACATAACCTCCAGATATGATTAAGCTAAAGTTAACCGTTAGTTAAGTAGGCATCCCTTCATTTTAGTATGTCTCCTTTCAGAGCACCATGTATCAGTTCATTTGTGATCTCCAATGCATCATCCCTTTTTTGTGCAGGTGCTGATATGATATACCCGCTACGACCATCAAAACCTGATTGATCAGGGTTCCTAGCATCTTTTGTGAATTTTAAAATTGTAAGTTTACTAAAATCGTCGTTAATAAAAATATTACCGTAAGCAAAATGTTTAGGTTGTCCCTTTTCATTATAGGTATAAAATAGAACTGCTTCACCATATTCGCTCAGTGTTATCTTTAATTGTCGATGCTCTTCTGGAACAGGTATATTTTCACCTTTAATATCGATTATTCCTGTGAATGTTCTTACTCCTTTTATGTTCTTTTTCATTTTACCATTTACAAATATGGTATCTGGCTTCACAAAATCACTATTTTCTTCACCCAATTGATACAATACCCCTTGAATCGTAAATTTATAGTGCTTTGGGTATGTATACATTAATATCCATACAATAAATGCCACTATAAGAAGTACCATTGGTATCCATAGTTTTTTCTTCAATTATCAACCACCACCTCAACTAACATTAAATGTAACTATCCGAAAGTACAATGAAAGGCTTGAATCTCACCACTAAAGTATTAGAGCAGTGATTAAAGTATCCTGCTCGTTAGCTTAATGAAGCATCGTCGCATCGTCAGTCTAACACTTTATTTTTCAGTCTAGAACTTTATTTCATTCTAACTTCTGCTACTCCTGTTGTGCTTACGACTCATAAAAATTACTAGTCAGCTCCGTACTTAAAACCCATAGCTTCGACGAATTTTCAGTGTCAATAGCGTATTTAGGATAGCTTCCCGAACCAAATATGTTTTTCAATTGCTCTACACCTTTTTCGCTTGTGGATGGTGCAACTATCTCTCGCTTGTGGTTAATTAGCTGACCTGTTACATCGCGGAATTCATCTGAAGTACAAATATAAAAATAATTGTCTGCCATGCCGGCTGGTGGCGGATTCGTTAAATTTTGAGCCGTAGCAAGCACTTTCCAAAATGGGCTAAGTTTGCTTATCGTTTCTTTTGATAATTTTACTCGGTTGATTTGAAGCGCATTGATTTTAATTCCCTTGCTTTTCAATTGTTCAGCTAATTTGAAGGTTAAAATCAATAATGCCATTTTGGAGTCACCGTACATCAGGGTCCTGCGATTTTTGAAGATGGTCTGTCAGCAAATTAGTCATTAAGAAGGGACCAAATGTGTTTGTAGCAAAAGACAGTTCAATATGTTCAGGACTAAGCTTATATTGCTTTTCTCCATGATTTAAGTAAGCTGCGTTATGTATTAAAATGTCCAAACGTGAGTATTTAGCTTTGAATGCAGCGCAGAATAAACGAATAGAATCAAACGATGAAATATCCAGCTCCATCAAATCTACATTAACATTGTTTGCTGCTAGTATGATTTCTTGTTGCACAGGTCTACTAATCTGCAAATTGCGGCAAGCCATGACAACATGATATCCTTCGGTTGCAAACTTCAGCGTTGCTGCTTTTCCGATCCCCGAATTTGCTCCTGTTATAATAACAATCTTAGCTTTCATGTCGAACCTCCTATTGGATATTTTACGGTTACCCTTCAAGATTTGGTTCTTAAGTGCTTGAACAAATCGATTACATGATTAGAAAAGCATTTGAGATTGTAGTAGCTTGTAGAGCTTTTAGTGCTTTTAGTGCTTTTACTCAGTTATGTCTTCTCTATTTTGATGATAATATGGTGTGAAGGAATTGTTTCGATTTTATAAGCTGCGTTATCAGTTGGGTTCTTGAAAAAAATTGATTAGATGTCAATTGTTTGGGTGTGTTACTCAAGCTGTATATCAATAATATATCGTATTTGTTCAATTAATAGTGCATCTTACAAAAACTATGAGACACTTATGAATATTAGAAATAACGGCTATTGATGAAATAGTCAGCTGACGATATACTGACAACATAGGTCTTGAAGAACACGCCGCTGTCATACAACCATTCCTGTTTGGGAGTGTTTGTATGACAGCGGCGTTTTTATTTTGCAGAGGGGAAGTGTAAGTTATGGCATCTCAATTTGATCACAAATATAAGGAATGGTTACAAGCCAATATTGATTCAGAGAGTAATCATAGAAGACTTGAATTGCTCAATAAGGGACTTGGCCACGGAACAGTTGAATTTCTACGATCAGTATGGTTCCCTGCTGTCGGACATTTTGATTATCTGCTGCCTGAATGGGAAGTTCGCGATTTCAATAATGGCTATCGATATCTGGATCTTGCCTATATGCCAGGTGGCGCAAAAGGTGGAATTGAGATTCAAGGATATGCGTCCCATGCTCGAGATTTTGATGTAAGACGATTTAAAGATTTGTGTAGAAGGCATTGTTTGTTAGCTCTTGACGGTTGGATGCTGCTGCCTGTTGCTTACCCTTCTATTACGGACGAACCGCAACAATGCCAGCAGCTCGTTCTTGCTTTTATCGGTAAATTCATTTCTTCAGATGTGCCTTCACAGTTAATGAGCTCTGAAGCGGAAACCTTACGACTAGCACGACGTTTGCTCCGACCAATAACTCCTTTAGAACTCGCTGAGCATCTCAGAGTAAGTGATCGACATGCAAGGCGTATTTTGTACAAACTCGTTGAACTCCAACTGTTAGAGGTATCCAGTGGCCACCAACGTTGCCGTACTTTTAAAATTCGATTGTAACGGTATACATCCGTCTTAGTAGCATGAGAGTGGGTAATCTGACGGTGATAGTCAAAGTTCCGTGGGTTTGTACGTGTTACGAAAATACTCATTGTTGCTTGAGTGTGAGATTATGTCGGTAATACTCAATGTGACGTAGGCGTGTTTTTGTTTCGGTAATACTCAATGTTGCTTTGGCATGGGTTTGTTCCGGTATTATCCAATGCAACATCAGTGTGGGTTTATTCTGGTATTACTAGATGTAACTTGGCGCGGGTTTAAGTCGGTAATACTCAATGTAACATCGGCGTGGGGGTGTTTCGGTTATTCTCATTGTTGCTTGGGTGTGGGTTTGTGTGCCTCAAAGTTGCGTGGGGTGTTTGAATTCTTAATGTGACAGAAAAAGCAGCTTGGGTGGCGGGTGTTACGGACATAGGTTCCGCTATTTATGGGATTTAGCTCTTTTTTTGATTTTAACGGACATAGGTTCCGCTATTTGCTATAAATCGAGTCTTTTTGAGTGTTTCAGCACAAATAGCGGATCTCATGTCCGTTAAAATGTCAAAACCCACTAAAATTCAAAATTAGCGGATCTCATGTCCATTAGCAATGATAGACACTACCCCTCGAGTCAAAAAAAATCGAGGTTTTCCGCACAAAATATTCGGTATAAAAAAGAAAACCACTCCTACCGAAGGAGTGGCATCTAATTACGACAACAGTTAGCAAACTGTTTTTTAACAAAAGCTTAGTGCGGACTATGCTGTGCGGCTTAGACAATCTAAGGACCAATACAATGATTAGCGTTAAAACAGCGGCATAGGCTGGAACCATCTGTATGCGAAAATGATCGATTATTCCATGCAATAATACAATCAACACTAAGGACATACATAACACTGCATTCAGCCGCCGTTCTCTTTTGCCAATTAGGATTCCCGTCGTGACTGCAATAATGACCAAAATAACAACTACCTCTAATACTCGCATCATACATAACCTCCAACTTTATCTCAGACTTCAATTATGGATAGCCGTAATTGATTAGCTAGAGCATAAATGTTGAAGTACACTTCAAGGTCAAGCTTTAATTGAAACAAATAATGAGATTTTGAATTCACCATTTTTGACGACATCTTCCAAAAATAAATCGTTCATCTCATATTTGTTGCTGAACCTTCACTTTCCATCTGCCTCGTTCTATTTTTATCGCCTAATTAAATGTTAGAATAGAGAGATCAATTCAATCTATATTAGGAGCATGAAAAGTGCGAGGACATCCAATTCACATTTTACGAATCACAGGTTTTCTAGATGGCATTTCATTACTTTTATTATTATGTATCGCTATGCCCTTGAAATATATATGGGGAATAGAGCAAGCCGTGACGCTTATGGGAAGTATTCACGGGGGGATTTTCAGTTTATATGCTGTAGCAATACTTTACGCAGCTATTCGAGTGAAGTGGAGTTTGCTTTGGCCTGCAGCAGCAGTAATTGCGGCTTTTGTGCCATTAGGCAACTTTTTGCTCGATTGGAAGCTGAAGAAGGCACAAGCCAAATATAGTGTAAAGCCATTTAACTATGCCATATTAGTGTACAGTATCGTGTTTTTCTCTTTTATTGATCTATTTGCACAGCTGCCGGTTATGAGTACTTTTGCCGCTTCCGTTGGTGCAAGCTCGTTTATTGTAGGCATTGTCGTTGGGCTTTATTCATTAACCAATACGTTTGGCAACATATTGTCAGGTATTATGACGGATAAGGTAGGGCCGTTCAAAATACTAATGATCGGTTTGCTTCTGACAAGCAGCGCACTACTGCTATATCAATTCGTTGACTCTCCAGTCGTATTAATAATCGTACGAATCATTCATGGTTTTGTGGCCGGATTAATTGTTCCAGCTGCGTTTACTTTCTCTGCAAATACTACGATAAATAATGAGCAAGGGAAAAAAGTTGCCTTCACGGGTACATTTGTTGGATTAGCCGCCATTATTGGACCTGCTTTCAGCGGAATTATGGCAAGCAAAACTTCCGTTCCCTTCGTTTTTACTTGTGTAGCTGTATTAGGGTTTGCACTCGCCATTTTGTCTGCTATTTTTTTAAGCAAGTACAAACCATTAAAGAAAGAAAAAGAAAAAACGATCGAACAAGCAGCAGGCTCATTCTTTAATGCAGGTGTTGTAAAAGCTTATGGCGGTGCCTTTTTCTTAATGTTCTCTCAAGGCGTAATCGCTTATTTGTTGCCGCTGCATGTTCAAACGCTTGGATATGATTCGAAATTAAGCGGCACGCTAATGAGCACTTTTGGGATCATTGCCGTTCTCATGTTTGTACTTCCTACAAACCGTATATTCGATCGCGTTTCCCCATCACGAACGATGGCATTAGGCATGGGTTTAATGGGATTAAGTCAGCTGCTTATTAGCCAATCATCAACGACATTAGGACTTTATTTTGTTTTAGGACTATATGGAATCGGCTTTGCTTTCTTGTTCCCATCCATTAATACGATGCTCATTAGAGCTACGCCAGCAGAGCTTCGCGGAAAAGCTTATGGATATTTCTATGCCTTCTTCTCTCTTGGTGTGGTTGCAGGCTCATCCGTTCTGGGATGGCTTCCTTTCAACATTATCGAAGGGTTCATCTTTACTGGAATCATCCTTCTGTTATTTACTGTTTTCATCGCCTTGAATAAGCAAAAAGAGCAAGCCTTCAATCACTAGTGCATAGCAGCAAAAAAAAGACAGCATTCCATTCAACTGGAGGCTGTCTTTTTCTTTCTCCACTTCAATCACCATTTACTGCTGTTCTCTCCAGCGGGGTTCGTCAGGACATTCTCCAACTCTAGCCGCAATGATTACCGATAAATAATCTTGTATCATTTCACGGGTAACATCCATTTGGGCAAGATACAAATCTGCCAATGTTCTCTTTAATCCCCTGACCAACTCTATATCCTCTGTACCTTCAGGCACGGGTGTATACTCCACCAAAAATACAGTTCTTGCAACATCATATAAAAAATGTCCGTGACACACATTCATGAAATCGATAACTTTTGTCTGACCATTGGATAATAAAATATTGCCTGGATGAAAATCACCATGACAAAGTGTGTCTCCATCCTTCAATTCACTCCATTTGTGCAATACGCCTTCTTGTTCCATTGCATTAGCCGATGACGCATTTATTATATTGTATTTTAAAAATGATTTGTAATCCGGCACATCGCTAGTGCTGACACTATTCTGTAGAATCGACTTATGAAGCTTGGACATATGCTCCGCGCATCCATGGAGATCACCTGTTTTCAAAACCCAATCGAGCAGTGATTCGCCCTCTACTTTGTCATAAATAATACCCATACGCTCTTCATAACTAATCATTTCATATGCCTTTGGTTTTGCGAAGTTCATATCATTAATGGCTTGTGCGTTTCTAAACTCTCTTTCTACATCACTTTTTGGATAACCGTGAACGAAAAGCTTAAGCACTGTCCCTTCTTCCCATTCATATACCGATGCGGTATTGCCTTCTCCGATTAATTTCCCATACTTCATTGATGTCATCTTTCCTTTCCAAATGGCTGCTTCATTCATGGTATCATCTATACTTTTCTACCAATAATCATAGCATATTATGGAAATTTGTGAACTTTACTAGAGCTCGTTATAGAAGTATAAAACAAAAAAACGGCATTTCTGCCGTTTTGATTAGAGCGATTGGTGGAGCTTGGCGCTAGCATCAATTGAACTCCACGCTGTTCATTATGTCCGGCGCATATAGGCGCGAACCGTAATCGGTGCAAAGATGGCTACGATCACAATTGCTCCGATCAGAGAGATAGCCAAATCCCAGCCTACCGTTCCAGAGTTGGTCAAATCACGGACGGCACTGACAAGATGGGAGACCGGATTGATGTTGACAAACCATTGAAGCCATTTCGGCATGGTATCAACCGGCACAAAGGCATTGGAAAGAAACGTCAGCGGAAACAGCACAATCATCGATATCCCTTGTACGCTTGAGGCAGTACGGGCGATGACGCCGAAGAAAGCGAAGATCCAGCTGATTGACCAAGAACAGAAGATCACAAGTAGTGCAGCGATGGCCACATGATCAAGGCCTCCATCAGGACGATAGCCCATAATGTATCCCATAGTTAAAGTGAGTACAGTAGCAATAGTGTACCTAATGGTGTCTGCAAGCAAAGCTCCAGCTAACGGAGCAATTCGTGAGATTGGCAATGACTTGAACCGATCAAATACACCTTTATCCATGTCCTCACGCAATTGAACGCCAGTAACAACTGAGGTCGTAATTACAGTCTGCACGAGAATGCCGGGAATGATGACGGGCAAATAACTGATTACGTCACCTGAGATGGCACCGCCAAAAATATAGGTAAACATTAAAGTAAAGATGATTGGCTGAAGTGTAACATCAAACAATTGCTCAGGTGTACGCCGAATTTTAAGCAGGCCGCGATAAGCCATCGTTAATGAATTACGAATGGTTTGACCAAAGCTCGTGTGGTTTTTCAGCTCACGATCAAATCCTGATTGAATGGAAGTGCTTTTCATACTTTTACCGCCTCCGCTTTATTGGATACATCGGACGCTTGTGCAGTGTCCTCTTTAACACCATGACCTGTGATTGTGAGGAACACCTCATCAAGGGTCGGTTTTTGTACGCTCATTTCTGCCAAATGAATCCCTCTCTCACGCAGTGCGATAAGCAGATCTGTGACCAAATCGGCATCCGCCATAGGGGCCGTAATCATTCCAGCTTCATATAACACAATGGATTGTGTTTTCAGCACATGTTCAACCGTTTGACGAGCTGCTTCGATGTCCAGCGGGTTTACTACTCTCAATTGCAATGAGGATGTACCTACTGAAGCTTTCAGTTCATCCACCGTGCCCTCTGCCACTACCCGACCGCGATCGATAACTGCGATTCTATCAGCCAATTGATCCGCCTCATCGAGGTACTGTGTCGTTAACAGCACGGTCGACCCCGTCTTCACCAACCGGCGAATCGTATCCCACATTTGAGCACGCGTACGCGGGTCGAGCCCTGTAGTCGGCTCATCCAAGAAGATAAGCGGCGGTTGTGCAATAAGACTCGCCGCCAAATCCAAGCGGCGGCGCATGCCGCCGGAAAAATTTTTCAACGGCCGCTTCGCCGCTTCCGTCAAACCAAACTCCTCAAGCAAATCATCTGCTTTACGCTTCGCTTCTGAACGCCCGAGCCCTAGCAGCCTAGAGAAGATAACCAGGTTTTCTGTAGCGCTTAGAGATTCATCAACCGATGCGTACTGGCCGGTTACCCCAATTAATTGACGAACAATCTGCGATTCCTTTACTACATCGTGCCCGAAGATGCGCGCCGAGCCTGCGTCTGGACGAAGCAAGGTTGCAAGCATACTAATCGTTGTGGTTTTGCCTGCTCCATTCGGACCAAGCACACCGTAAATTGAACCCGCGCGTACATTCATATTCACGCCATCCACAGCCCGATTTTCACCAAAAGTTTTTACGAGTCCGTTCGCTTCGACAGCCCAGTCACCGTGGTTTGGCTCTATTTTCTTCTTATTTACATGAACCATTGTAATTCCTCCTATACAACTGTTGATAACGTGATGGTAACGTACCTTTGTAAACTGAATTTAAACAAAAAATGATCCGCAGTTTAAATCTTACGTTTTATCGAGCGCATAAATTCTATCCCTGACCTTAAATTCACAGAAATGAAACATCCCACTTAAAAGCTGATCACCAAAAAAAGCCCCTATTTCTCTGCCGATTGCAGAAAATAAGGACTTTCTAACTGACCGCCATTTGAATTAGGGTCTGTTTTAGAGCAATGTCATAAACTTAAGGCTATGATACGATCAGAGTATTTCATAGCTTTTCATCTTATAATTCTAAACGCAAAAAAAGCAGCTCAATCCTTTCACTTACTAATTACAATAGACAACTTATAATTAACATGATTATTTAATTCGGTTAAAAATAGATCCAGCTCATGGTTGGATGGAAATCTGCACTCCAAAAGATAACAACCATCTCCACTGATTTTGAAGTTGTTCAAGATGTACTGCTGTTGTTTCTCAATATAGGCCAAATAGGGCTTATGTTCCGTGCCCTTTGTATAAATATTTATAAAGGAGTGGATTGCATATCCTGCTTTGTGCTGATTTAGATTAATCGTGTATCCTTCTATAACACCTTGTTCTTCTAATTTATTCACTCTGGACGCTGTTGCCTGCCCCGTCAGATGAACCTTCTCGCCTAATTGCTTCATCGTGATACGACCATTCATTAACAGCTCATCAACTATTTTTTTGTCCGTAGAATCCAACAAAATAACAACCTCTTTCATAAATCAAGTTATATGTTTAAACACTTGATTTTAGTTATGTACAGCAGCTTTCCTTAAATATTATGCTATACATGTAGAGTATTTAAGGAGGAGAACAACATGAAAATTAGACAAATACGAAACGCAACAATGATTATAAATTATGCAAATAAAACCTTTTTGATTGATCCATTTTTGGCGAAAAAGGGGGCTTATCCTCCGTTTCCAAATACGTTGAATCAGGATACATTTAACCCAACAGTAGATCTCCCCATTTCAATCGAAGAGATCATAGATGCAGATGTCGTTGTTGTCACTCATTTACATCCTGATCATTTTGACGCCGCGGCGATCGAAGCATTGCCGAAAACTATTCCTATTATTGCACAGTCTGTAGATGATGTCGCAGTCATTCGAAAAGCAGGTTTTCAAAATGTACAATCGATAGATCGTATTTCGTATATAGAAGGCATTAGCTTAACTAGAACAAACGGAAAACATGGCATTGGCGAAATTGGAAAGATGATGGGCGAGGTTTCTGGCGTTGTCTTTAACCATCCGGATGAAAAAACACTTTATCTTGCAGGAGATACGATATGGTGCAACGATGTTGAAGACAGCATCAGACTGCATCATCCTGAAGTCATCATTGTAAATGGAGGTGCTGCACAATTTCTTCAAGGCGATCCGATCATTATGACAAAAGAAGACATTTATCAAACCTATATGGCAGCTCCGCAATCGACCATTATCGTTTCACATATGGAAGCACTCAATCACTGCTTATTAACTCGAAGAGAATTACAAGCATTCCTTGATGAAAAGGAACTTTCAAAACATATTTTAGTACCCATTGATGGTGAATCCATCACTTTTTAAATGAAAAATCATTTTCCTCTGGCGTAATAAGGCTGTCGAGAAACTCTCGGCAGCCTTCAATAGGTCTAATTTATTTAAAATGCTACTAATAATACAGGATTCAAAGTACTTTACAGCTAACTATTTGGTTCCATAACCTTATAAACACAGTTTCTTCCGCCTGACAAAATATGCTCTACGCGTTCAATCTGAACTTCACTGCCTAGCACGGATTGAAAGAGGCTTAACTCATTTTTACATAACCCGGCACAAGCAGCAGCAGCTTCACAGATTGGACAATGCTTCTCTATAAACAACAGGCTTCCATCGCCTAGATCCTTGATCTCAGCCATATAACCTTCTTTTGTGCGAATATCAGCCAGTTTCTCCAGTTTTCCAATTAGATGAGATTCCCCGCCAAGTTGGAAAAGGTATTGCTCCAGCATATTTTTATTTCGTACTGTCAGCAGCTTATCCAGCCCCTCGATTCCGAAAGCCTCTCGCATAGATTGAAGCAGACTAACTGACAATTCCGAATACCCGCTTGGAAAAAAACGATCAGCTTCAGGCGTTAATCTCCACAGCTTGGCCGGTCGTCCCATCGGACGAGCTTCTTCTTCATACGTAACTAATCCTTCTTCTTTCAGCGCATTTAAATGCTGGCGAATAGCCATTCCAGATAATAGAAACTCTGAGGCTAATGCCATAACATCCATACCACCCTGCTGCTTCAGCAGATTAATGATTCCTCTTCGCGTCTTCGTTGAGGAATCTTTGTTCGTTTGACTTCCGCTCATTATAGGGACCTCCTTTTGAGGCAACTGACTCTATATCACTCTCTACATTTTAAATAAAAATGTTGACAAAGTCAAAGCTGAACTGTAGCCTGAACTTTATAAAGAAATATGTTTACTAAGTATCCGGATATGGCGTATACATAAAAAATTTTGTTGGAGGTTAAAGGCAATGCCGAATCATCAAAGCATTTTTAGTCCGCGTTATTTTGCACTATCGATAGGAATTATTTTGTCAGTAATGGCAGTAGGATTTGAGGGCTTAGCCGTAACCACGATCGCTCCTTCCATCGCCGGTGATTTGAATGGCATTCATCTCTTTGGCTGGATATTCAGCACTTATCTGCTTGCTCAGATTGTTGGCACCCTGGTTGTCGGTCGTATTATTGATAAAAAAGGGCCAGCAGTACCGTTTACGATTGCACTTGTTTTGTTTATTGCGGGTCTGATTGCTGCGGCTGCTGCCAGCGATATGTACGTTATGATTGCGGCGCGAGCGCTGCAAGGCCTTGGTGCTGGTGCGATGATGACTTGCGTATACACCGCTATCTCCTTAAGCTATCCCGATGAATTACGTTCCAAAATACTCGGTGCATTCGGTACAGCCTACGTCCTTCCGTCTATGCTCGGTCCTTTCGTTGCCGGTTTGATTGCAGAACAGTGGTCTTGGCGTTTTGTATTCTGGGGCATATTGCCGATTATCGTTCTGTCAGCCATTCTTAGCTTGCCGGCTTTTAGAAAATTGAAGGTACAAGGTACAAGGGAGGGTAATGGTGCCGCCGCTACGTGGATGGCTTTATTTTTAACGATAGGTACAGGTATTTTCCTCATTGGACTTGGCATGCTGCCCAAAATTACAGGAGCTGTACTAAGCATTGCCGGCTTAGCCGTCATGTCATATCCACTGCGCAAGCTGCTGCCTACGGGCACTCTACTATTCCGAAGAGGAATGCCAGCTATACTAGCAACACGTGGACTTTTCTTCGCCGCATATGTCAGTACACAAAATTTTCTTGTGTTAGCTCTAATCGATATCAAAGGCATTAATCCCGCTCATGCCGGATTAATTGTTGCCAGCGCGGCGCTTAGCTGGTGTCTCTTTGCTTATTTGCAAGGGCGCTGGGATACAGCAGACCAAGGCCGTGGGCGTAATAGAAGAATTATTTTAGGCGTGCTGCTGCTCACAATAGGTTTTGCTTTAGTCGTTTGGATTCCAAACGTAACGGTTGCCTTGGCCGTAATGGGGCAAATCATTGCAGGAATTGGAATGGGATTATCCCATCCAACGAGTGGTGCGGTTGCATTTGCCCATACTAGTGAAGACGGAGCTGGCGAGACGTCCGCTAATTTGCAATTTGCAGATTCTTTCACACCGGGTGTGGTGATCGGTATAGGCGGTGCTATCCTTGTCGTTAGTCAGGCTGCCGGAATGACGATGCAAACGGGATTGATTGTAACGATGGGATTTAATCTTTTGTTAATACTAATGAGTTTATTTGCGAGTATTCGTATTTCTTCTAAGAAACCAATGGCCGGCTAAAACACGATGGGGTGATCTGGAGGAGGAGAGATTATCTCAAGCGAATGAATGAGTGACTCTGTCAGTTAGTTCATAAAGAAGAAGAGAAGCCTAATTGCAGGCTCCTCTTCTATCGTGTACAACATTAATATAAAGTTTTTGTAGCGCCTGCGTCATAGCTCAGCAGCTCATCTGTTCGATTGTCGCGTATTTTGGCTGCCCATTCTGGATCAGCAAGCAGTGCACGGCCTATGGCTACCAGATCAAACTCTTCCTTTTCTAGTCTTTCAATTAAGCTGTTCAGAATGGCCGGCTTCGCAGCGTCCCCGCTGCTGCTTCTAAATTCATTATCCAGCCCAACTGAGCCTACAGTTATCGTTGGTTTTCCTGTCAGCTTCTTCGTCCATCCTGCCAGATTTAGATGCGAATCCTCGAACTCAGGCTCCCAATATCGCCGCGTTGAGCAATGGAAGACATCCACTCCCGCATCAACAAGCGGCGTCAAAAATTGCAAAAGCTGCTGAGGCGTTTCCGCCAATTTGGCATCATAATGACCTGCCTTCCATTGTGAGAATCGGAATACGATTGGAAAATCTTCTCCGACTGCACGACGGCATGCTTCAACAATCTCAACAGCGAAACGTGTCCTCGCTGCAAGGTCACCACCATAGCGATCAGTCCGTTTATTTGTTTGGCCCCAGAAGAACTGATCGATCAAATAACCATGCGCACCATGAAGCTCAATACCATCAAAGCCGATTCGTGCTGCATCTGCCGCTGACTGTGCGTAAGCTGCGATAACATCCCCAATCTCTTTCTCCGTTAGTGGCTCTGTTATTTTCTCACCTGATAGATTAAGTCCCGAAGGACCAATTGGCAATGCTTCCTTATTGGGGAGGTCGCCAATTTTTCGCGTTAACCCAACATGCCATAGCTGCGGAATAATTTTACCGCCGGCTTCATGCACTTCTTTTACCACATTGGACCAGCCGCTCAGCACAGCCTCCCCATGAAAGTGAGGCCAATTCGGACTTGCAGCAGCAGCCTTATGATCGATTACGGTTCCTTCAGTAACGATAAGACCAACGCCATTCTCCACCCGCCGACGATAATAAGCCGCAACATCAGCCCCTGGAACTCCATTTGGGGAGTATCCTCTTGTCATTGGCGCCATCACAATACGATTGGCAACCTGCAAATTTTTGGAGACAAAGGGCTTAAATAAAGCTTCAACCGATGTTTCATTTGTGGTATTAGACATGTACATTCCTCCTATATATTTGATTTGAGTTTAATTAGGTTTGTGTACTATAGATACTATCATGAATTACCGTGTATTCCCAGCACTTTACTTATTTTCAATGCTGTAAAACCGAAAACCTTTTAATCTAAAAAAATGCTCTGATGGTATAATGGAAAAGGAATCCAAATAAAACAGTTATCCAATAGGAGGGTTTGTATGGATTATCTTCGAGATTACACCATGTATGCAGCAATATTTGGCATGTTTAGTTTCAGTTGGTTTGGCTGGGCACAAGAAAATCCTAGAGCGAGTTGGCGCAAATACATTGGCATAGCTTCTGGCATTACACTTCTAATATGCTTGGCAGGCGTCTACCTAAGTATAACGAACTGGGACGCACCCTCCGCTTTGTCTAATCAATCATCTTTCCGTAACTATTTGATTTTGGTATACACTGAGATCATTTTGGCAGGTGCGGGTGCTTTTGTATTCATAAAAACAAAACGCAGCAAATACGTATCCCCTTGGATTGCCTTTATTGTTGGTATTCATTTTATTAGTTTGAAACATGTTTTCAATGATCCCAGCTTATATGTACTTGCTGCGTTGTTGGTTGCCGTTGCCATTAGTACGTTAATCATATCTCCAAAGCTTAAGGTAGCCCATAGCGCAATTGCAGGTATTGGTGCTGGTACCGTTTTATTCTGCTTCGCCCTCTTAGGCTTGATTCGATATTTCTTGGTCTAATACAAGCCAAAACAACCATAACTGCATCTCTGCTGTTATGGTTGTTTTATTTATTTATTTATTTATTTTCTATCTATTAAAATGGCGCAGCTTCTCTGGATTCATGACAATATAAATGTCCGAAATGACGTTGTCTTTTATATGGAAGGTAATAACCGAAAAAGTAAGCTCGCCAGACTTAATCACAATGCCGCTATTTCCATTTAGTTCAACAACATCACAAGTGAAATCTGATGGAACTTCCGGCCTAATCGCCGTAAAATAACGGATAATAAGATTTTGCCCAACAATCGGACGCAGAGCCGCATTTGTTTTGCCGCCTCCATCCGTATACAATACTGTTTCCGTGGAAAGAATCGCCAGCATGCGATTGATATTGCCAGAAATGATCGCGTTTACGAATTCCTCCATCATAGGACTAGCAATCTCCTGCGGAGTCAATTCACTGCTGGAAGAAGAGCCTATGCTTTTTTTTGCCCTATAAAAAATTTGCCTACAGTTTCCGCTGCTCTTATCGAGAATAGCGGCAATATCTTGAAATGGGTAATGAAACAACTCCCTTAATAGAAAAACAACACGTTCTACGGCGGTCAGCTGCTGCAATAACAGCAAGTATGCGGTAGACAACATTTCCTTCGAAATGTATAGTTGGAGCGGATCGTTTGAGTTAACACCACTCGTAACGAGAGGCTCTGGCAGCCACGGTCCCACATACAATTCCCGCTGCCTGCTTGTCGATTTCAACTTATTCAGGCATTTATTCGTAACTACTTTGCACATATAAGCTTTAATAAACTGGATATGATCAGACTGATCTTCATGCAAAGAGATAAACGCGTCCTGAACAATATCTTCCGCATCCGCGACACTGCCCATCATTTGATAAGCGAGCGAAAATAATAACGGCTTCAATTCAACATATAGCTGTTCCGTATTCACATGTCACTCCCATTCATACCTTTATGTTGTTTAATTACAGCTTGTGCGGCTCTTCTAGCCCCAGCAAGCACAGCATCAACCAAAGTTTCTCCAACATGACCGGTCCAATCTCCTGCAACATAAAGACCTGGGATTTCCGGAACATCCGGCCCTGGATAAATGCCATTCTTATCAATAGAAGCAAAATCATGAGCAACCGTTATATTCGGTAAAAACTGACGGGCAGCTTCCACTTCACGCCATCCCGGCTGCATAAGATCTAGCGCTTGCTCCAAGTGCTGTTCATCCTCTTTGGGATAGCTCGGATTTTCTCCAAGCTGCTTAATCATATGAATGACGACAGAATCCCCATCGTCGTTATGGCTCGCAACGGATGTTGGGTTGTTATAAAAAATAGGAGCATCCAACCAGAAGCCAGCGATGAAGGATGCTCTTGGATTCGGTAGACGATGCAATACAAGATCCAAACAAGCCGCTTTTATCGTATGCGCTTGCTCCTTCCAATTAGAAAGCAGGTTCTGATTAGCGTCTTTTACAAGCTTGCATGCATCTCCTAGACCAGCGGCCACGATGACAGACGAAATCACCAATGACTCTCCATCCGCAAAACTGACTCGCAAACCCTCTTTGTCTGGTACAATTCCAACTACTGAACGACCAGTCACAATCGTAACCGAGGCTTGCTCTGCTTTTTGCTTCAGCGCATCTACAAGATTTGCCCACCCCTTTTCAATATAAAATGCCTTTCCGCCAAACGTTCGCTGCAATTGTTTCACAGCGATTGAGGCTATTAGCAGCTCTGGGTGCGGTACAAAGGTGTTCGTCCGACAAATCGAATAAATAACATGCCTAATCATCGGATCTTGAACTTCCTTTTCAGCCCATTCTCGGAATGTTACCCTTTCGAGTTTCGTTGTATCGATTTTAGCTAATTTCATCATAAACCGTGCTAGCTCTATTTTCCCAGTAATCGTGAACAATTTAGATGTCATCAATTGAATGGGTCCAGTTGGCAAAGGAAACACTTGATTGTTCCATATTGCGGCCACTGATGGTGGTGGGTTGGCTCCATTTAGCTTAACATCAAGCTCTTTTAGCACTTCCTCGCCTACCCCATCCTGATAGAAAGCATGAACACCCAGGTTGAGATAAGCTCCTTTCTTTTTCACCGTTAATGCCCTTCCGCCCAATCGATTGGACTTTTCGACTAGCAGCACGCGTAATCCTGCTTTAGCCAAATAAATAGAAGCTGTCAGACCAGACAAACCGCCGCCAATAATGACAGCGTCATAGGCTGTTTTTCGCTCATTCATGATGATCACCTCATGTTTTTGCTTATATGACAAATAACAAAGGTGTTTTGTTACAGAAAAGTATTCATTTTCTGCCCTGATCAGTGCTTAAATCATAATACTACGATCCTCCCACTTTTCTTTCGTTAATTTAACTTCGGTTAGTTGAGGGAGAGATAAGTTGTCGGTTGAACTCACTCAGGCCAAAAAAGATTATTGAAATCATTTTCATTATCGTTATACTATCAATATAACGTCGGTCGTGAAGCACACGCCGCTTTGGCACATTCTGCACCTTTATGGGTGAACATGTGTTGAAGCGGCTTTTTCGTTTTTACCACCAATGATTGAGAGGATGAAATGTGCGATGTCAAGATTTGAACAAGCTTATGAGGAATGGATGCATTTAGCCATTGCGCAAGAACAAAATCATAGAAGACGGGAATTACTCGAGAAAGGACTTGGCCATGGTACTCTTGAATTTTTACGTTCCGTTTGGTTTCCTGCTGTAAAAAATTTCAACCATCTTTATCCTGAATGGGAAGTTCGTGATTTCAACAATGGATTTCGTTATCTGGATCTAGCTTATATGCCCAGCGGTGATGTTAAGGGAGGGATTGAAATACAAGGTTATGGACCTCACGCAAGAGACTTAGATGTTAGACGGTTTAAGGACTTATGTTGGCGGCATTGTTTATTAGCGCTTGATGATTGGGTTTTTTTACCGATTGCCTATTTGTCCATTATCGATGAACCGAAGCGCTGCGAGCAGCTCGTTTTTCTTTTATTGGGAAGTTTATCGCTATGGATGCCCCTTGTGATTTGACTTGGCTAGAGGCAGAAACATTCCGGTATGCAAGGCGACTATTTCGTCCATTTTCACCATCGGAACTCGGATCCCATCTAGCAATAACCGACCAGCATGCACGGCGAATTCTTCACAAGCTAGTCGATCTCCAGCTATTAACTGTAGTCAGCGGCAATCAACGTTATCGAACATACGGATTACGAACCCAGTAACTCTTATCCTCGGCTATTGACTATGGTCAGCAGTAATCAACGATATCAGACACATGGTTAACGAACACAGTAACTCTTATCCTCGGTTATTGACTGTGGTCAGCGGCAATCAACGATATCAGACAAATGGCTAACGAACCCAGTAACTCTTATCCTCTGATATTGACTATGGTCAGCAGTAATCAACGATATCAGACAAATGGCTAACGAACCCAGTAACTCTTATTTGCCCAAAATGTAACGACTAATTATTCTTACGAACTCCACTATCGTTATTACGAGTAAAACTGCTCATATTCCACTTAATATAACGCAATAACACCAATAGGGTTCGTTAAAATAATAAAAACGTAGTTTTCTTCAAAATAAGCGCACTACGGTTCGTTAGAAAAGTCTCACTGATACAATTCGTTTACTCTTCAATCTTATATAGAGGGGGTGAAGCTAGGTGTTCACCCCTTTACAAAAAAGGTTACATCGTTTACTCGACATCTAATTACAGAGGGAATGGTATTCAACCTATGAATTACAGCTCAATATGCGATGTGAATCCTCCATAATCTAGTCAATTTCTGTTACATACTGTACTCTGCCATAATCAACGTTAGTAGATAAACTACTTAAGAACTCAGTAACTCGTATCTCCAACTTCTTACTGTACTCATACTCAGCAGCAATCAACGTCATCAGATAGCTACTTAAGAACTCAGTAACTCGTATCTTTAACTTCTCACTGTACTCAAACTCAGCAGCAATCAACGTCATTAGATAATTACTTAATAACTCTGTAACTCGTATACCCAACTTCTTACTGTACTCATACTCAGCAGCAATCAACATCATAAGATAAGCTACTTAAGAACTCTGTAACTCGTATCTCCAACTTCTTACTGTACTCAAACGCAATAAACGTCATTAATTAAGCTACTTAAGAACTCAGTAACTCGTATCTCCAACTTCTTACTGTAATCAGCAGCAATGAACATCGTTAGATAGGCTACTTAAGAACTCAATAACTCGTATCTTTAACTTCTTACTGTACTCAGCCGAAATCAACTTTAGGGGACATCCAGCTAACGAATCCAGTAACGCTTATTTGCTTATAATGTAGCAACTTATTGTTCTTACGAACCTCACAATCGTTATTTCGAGTAAAACAGCTCATTTTGCGCTGAATATGGGTCGATAACACCAATGGTGTTCGTTAAAATAAAAAAACCTTAGTTTTCTCCAATATAAGCACACTACGGTTCGTTAAATAAAATAAACACGGATACAATTCGTCTACTCTATAATCTCTCCTATGTGTAAATCGTAGCAGACTGTGTTTGGTCACATTTAATAGTGACCGACCGACGAAAAACGACTTGTATGTTGACACTTTTCTTATTCTACCAGTCAAAAATGTTACTTAAAATGAGTCTGCATTCGTTCGACTAATCGTAAAACGCTGCAGAGTTTTCATTTGCCTTCGTTCTCCATAAGAACGCAGCCAAGCTAATTCGTTCAGAGTCTGTATATAACCACTGTTTTCTTCTAGACAACAAGAGAAAAGTGAGCTACACTTTGTTAGAATTTGGCAAGATCATGAGGAGAATGGAGCAGGTTGAAGATGCGTATTGCCGCAGATATGAAACGTTTTTTGCAGGTAGATGGTGCAGGTAGGATGCTTTTCACCTTATTTTGTTATGGCATCGGCATGGGCATTCTTGCACCGATGAATGCTATTTATTTAAGTGAGAGCATCGGGCTTTCAAAGAATGAAGTCGTATCGATCTTCGTTGTGTCGCTGCTGCTCAATATGGGAACTACGATTACAGTTGGACTGTTAAGTGATAAGCTGCGCAGCAGAAAGAGACTGGTCATTGCCGCTGCTTTGTTATGTCTCGTCGGTTTGTTCATTTATATGAACGCAGAAGGTTATGTCCAGGCGCTGATCGGCATGTGTGTTGTGAGCGCTCCGTCCGGACTCATTATGGGACAATTGTTCGCTATATCTCGGAATCATTTTGCTAGACTTGCCGGGGATATTGTGGAGATGGCACAAATTTGGCTGCGCGCAGGGTACAGTGTTGGATTTTTTTGCGGTTTGCTGGCAGGAGCGAATTTGTATTTGATTGCTACGTTTCAAGGTGTCTTATGGGGCAATTTTGCAGGTTACGCAATGCTCGTTATCCTGCTGTTGTTCTACCGGGAACACTCTGAAGAAAAAAAACAAGCTAATATAGGGGCGAGCGAGCCTTTTTCCCTCATTATGCTAATTGCTCTGCTGCTGCTTGCATGCGCAGATGCCATTCGCGGATTGTACTTGCCGCTTGTCGTTAAAACGTTGTTCGGCAAGCCGGAATATATGTCTTATATTTGGAGCTCCCAAGCCGTATTCGAGCTGTTGTTCATGACCATCGCAGGTTATTGGGCGGCGAAATACGGCAGCAAAATAATTATTTTAATCGGCGGCTTTGGGGCGCTTATTACTTATACGATTTATGCCTTGCACTCGCCATTGATCGTTTTTTTCCTCATTCAGCCGATTTATTCTTTTTTTGTATCCATATTGTACGGAGTAGCAATGGGGTATGTGCAGCGCATGTTCGCAGGCCGGACCGGATTCGGCGCAAGCTTGTACGTTTTCATTTCACTAACGGCATCATTAATCGGCTATTTGTTACCATTATTCATCGAAGGCTACGATCCATCCATATTCGTCATTCCAATTGCGCTAGTATCTATTTCAATAACGATTATGTCTATTGTGCTGATAAGGGAACGTCGTCTATCACAGCTGCCTCAATAACGAAACACGCCTTGAGCCCATTCGGGTTCAAGGCTTGTTCTTTGTTGCACAATGGAGAGTCTACATAAATCATTCCTTTTTCAACCCCGCAATTAACGGTAAGTTGGATTTACGACGCCAATTGCACGCTCCACGCTAAACTTGCCGTTCTCATAGGTCAAATACTCATTGCCTTTCACATGAAAAGGAATCTCTTGATTATTATAAATAATTGCACCCTGAATCTCACGTACACTCATTCCGATGATCCCCTTTAATTGACCCTCGCGATCGGTAATAACGCGAATGCCGCTTGGAAAACGGATGAAGCTTTCTCCATTTCGATACATCTCCGACCCCGCCTGCATATTTAACAGTTCATAGGTAACACCATCCACGATTCGGCTGTAGCCTGTCTCACCGGTAATCTCTTCTCCATGATCCATATTATAGGGTACAAGTCCCGTAAACCATAGCTCGCCGTCTGGTGTAGGCAAAATTCCGCATAAACGCTCTACATAATCTAACAGGCACAATATCGATGGAGAATACGCCTCAGTAAATCCCTCATCTCCAGTCCACGGGCTAACCGCCTGCGCAAAGCGGGTTGCTTTGGTAAATGAAGCTAAGATCGGGTACATCACCCAAGTGAGTTCAACGTGACGTCCATGATGCTCGAAAGCATGAGGTGCGCGAATCAAGCTAAGGAAGTTCGATGCACCTCCCCAGCTGTTGTAGCTAGAGAACGGATCAAAGCGCGGATCGTCCATAGCCATCGAAGTAAATGGATATTTGGCAAAAAATTTGCTTGTATTCAATAAATAACGTCTGAGCATCGTATCAAAAAAAGCCTGATCTCCTACTTCACATGCCATTACGCGAAGCAGCACATCCGATTGTACTCGCACAAGCTCATCATTTCGGTCTCGATCATAGAAGAAATGATCCTCTTCATCAAAGCAATAACGATACAAGCTCGTTAAGCTCTCTTCGGCTTTCGCTAGCCAGTGCTGCTTGCTAGGAAGCTCAAGCTCCTCTGCAATTCGAGCCAAGTAAAGACGTTGACAATACACATTTGCGGTTAAATCCGGCGCCAAAAAAGGTAATATCGGAGAATCAGGATTCATTTGCGCTGCATCATTAAGATGAGGGGTGTCAGGGACATGCCAGAACCGCGGTGAAAGATCATGCCCTGTATCAAAAGTACTGAATGCCTCTACACAACCTGTTCCACGGGTATTTCGGTACTGAACCAGCCACTCATCGTAGCTTGCCATCGCAGTATACATCGTTTGCAAAAACGGCTTCCCCGCTTGATTCAGCTTATAATGGTTCCATATACTGCGTGCAAGCGGCGTCACCAGCTGAATCTGCCGAAATGCAGGACCATGCTCCGTTACCTTATAAGGCAACAAACCATCCTCACGCTGGTGCACGGCAAACGAGCGGAAAGTTGCATCCGATACGGATGGTATAAAGCGAGAAAGTAGCTCAGCATTAATCGTTCCTGTACTTTCCAGCCAACAGCCGAGATAGATTCCTCCTTCTTGCAAAATCGGCTCTTCGCCGCCCGTAGGAACAATACAATCAAGCAGCTTGCGCACTGCTGCATAATAGACCTGCTCAAGCTTGCCTGAACGTGTTGTTAAACGAATGCCGGATTGCTTCCATTCCTCAAGGCTATTTTTATGAGATGGTTTCTTCAACTCGCCAATCTTCTCATCTATAGACAGCTCTCGAAGCTGCTTCAGCAATGATTCACTCATCCTAATCGCCTCGCTTTTCCGATTTAAATGCTTTCTCGTCTAAATGTAAAACAGACTGCCGCGAGGCAGCCTGTCTATTCATGCATTGCTAATCCCAACTCACAGGAAACTATTGATTGTTTTTGAATATTTTCAGAGTGCCATTATAAAAGTCCTTAACAGCCACTTCTACACTCTTGCGTCCGAAACCAATTTCATACATCGTCGATTCGGCAAGTTTGGAATATTCAGAGAAGCCCGGAGGATTGTAGCTGACCGCAAACGGCTCCTTGTTTGTCGCTTCTGAAACACGGCTCGTGTAGTCATAAACAATTTTCTCTACGCTGTTCGCGCTAGTTTCAAGGAGCTTGCGGTTAGCCGCAACCACTGGTACACCGCGATCATTGCCTAACAATTTCGCAACATCGGGATCATTAATGAAGAAACTCAACAACGTCGCTACCTCGTTTGGATGTTTGGTCTTGGCATAACCCGACAAACCTTGGCTTGACTCGAATACTACACCTGTACCTTTCTCGCCGCGCGGCAGCTGTACCATAATCAGCTCATCTTGCGTAAGTCCTTGCAATGCTGCCAATTGATTGGACGGAATTAAGCTCATCGCTACTTTTCCTGTGACAACTAATGACTTACTTGTATCGCCGGGAGGATTGGATACTTGCAGCTCGGAAGGGACAACACCGCCGGCTTTCATCGTTTCATCCCAATATTGGAACCATTTTAATACGTCAGCCTCTTCGAAGCCCAGCGTCCCTTTATCCATATCATAAAGCTGTTTACCTTTCTGCTTCAGGCCGATATCCATTCCATCAATGGACATGTTGTAAGTACCATAGACACCGCTGCCCAGTTTGTCCGAGATTTCTTTGCTGATTCGTGCAAAGTCTTCCCAATTCCAACCATCCTCAGGAACGGGAAGGCCCGCTTTCTCGAACATCGTCTTATTCACAACGACTCCGCGTGCATTAGCACCAGCAGAAATATGAAGAAGCTTGCCGCCGATCGTGCCGTATTGAATCATCGATTGATCCATATCGCTTAAATTAAGCTCTTTATCCACGTATGGAGAAAGATCAAGAAGCACTTCCTTATTCGCATAATCGACCACATTTCCTCCTAAGAAAAAAATGTCTGGCGCTGTGCCGGAAGCAAGCTGCGTATTAAGCTTATCGAAATAACCAGTGGATGGGGCAAACTCGCCAACAACCTTAATGGATGGGTTTTTCTCTTGGAAAATTTTCAACGCCTCGTTTGTAATATCCGCCCTCTTTTGATCTCCCCACCACATAATGCGCAGTTCTACTTGTTTTGCTTCACTTGACTCATTTCCGTTTTTCTCTTTTTCATTGCTTGATCCTCCACTGCCTGTACCACCTGAGCATGCCGCAGTGAACACCATTAACATTCCTAAAGCCAAAATAAGCAACCGCTGTTTCATTTTGATTTCCCCCAATACCCTATTATGAATTCGCTTTCACTTATGATGCTACCCTGATTTCCGTTTATACGGAATTTCATTCCTTCGGGTATTCATTATCAATTTTTTCGGTTATCGAGCAAGAAAACACATTATCATTTCAAACCGGTAGTTGCGATGCCATCCAAGAAATAGCGTTGAAAAATAAGAAATATCAGCGTTATTGGCACAAGCGACAATGCCGACATGGCAAGCAGCGCGCCCCAATCCGATTGACCAGTAGGATCAAATAAAGAACGAATTCCCAGCTGCACTGTAAACAACTTAATATCACTCAAGTAGATCATCTGGCTGAAAAAATCGTCCCATGACCAAATAAAAGTGAAAATAGCGGCGGATATCAAAGCGGGTACTAAGAGCGGAATGATAATGCGGAAATAAATTTGCCGCGGACTGCAGCCGTCAATCGTCGCACTTTCATCCAGCTCTCTCGGAATTCCGCGGATAAACTGCACCATCATAAGAATAAAAAAGGAATCATGCGCCAGCCATTTTGGCAGCACGAGCGGAAAATACGTATTGATCCATTGCAGCTCATTATAGATGACGTATTGCGGAACAAGCGTCACATGATAGGGAAGCATAATCGTCACCAGCATTAACGAAAACCAAAGCTTCTGAAACTTGAAATTCAACCGCGCGAACGCAAAGGCTGCTAAGGAGCAGGTAATCACATTGCCAAGCACGCTTAGAATCGATATCAGCCATGAGTTTGCAAAAAACTTACTAAATGCTATTCCCTGAAAGCCGCGCCAGCCGTTAATATAATTATCCAAAGTGAATGAGCTTGACCATAATCCCGGCTGTGTAAAGATCAGCTCATTAGGCTTAAAGGAGCTGCTTATTAACCATAGTACAGGGTAAAGCATGGCAATGCCAAAGATGATAATGATCGTATGTTTAGTTAATCCGTTTAACTTCCTCACTTGCATAGCTGCCTTACCTCCCTTCCTTGCTGTCACCGTAAAATACCCAATATTTCGATGTTGCAAAAATAATGGCTGTAAACGCCCCGATGATCAGCAGCATAATCCAGGCTAACGCGGATGCATAACCCATATCGAAGAACGAGAAGCCTTTCATATACAAGTACAGGGTGTAGAACATGGTCGCATCAAGCGGGCCTCCACGGCCGTCGCCAATGACAAATGCAGGTGTAAACGCTTGAAATGAATTAATAATGCTCATCACGAGATTAAAGAAAATAACGGGAGAAATCATGGGAAGCGTAATGCGAAAAAATTGACGAGCTTTGCCTGCTCCATCCACTTGAGCTGCTTCATACAGATCAAGCGGCACTTGTTTAAGACCTGCAAGGAAGATTACCATCGCTGAACCAAATTGCCATACGGACAATGAAATAATGGTATAAACAATGTAGCTCGGATGGGAAATCCATGAAGGTCCTTGAATGCCGAACCAGCCAAGAAATTGATTCACAAGGCCGCTGCCATCAAAAATCTGTCTCCACACAATCGCAATAGCGACACTGCCCCCGAGCAACGAAGGGATATAGTATACGGTGCGGTAAATGCCTAACGCTCGAATACCTTTGTTTAGAACCATAGCGACCATCAGCGCGAAAGCAAGACGCAGCGGAACGGAAATGAACACGTATTTGATTGTAAGCCACAAGGAATTCGAGAAGGTTTCGTCATCTTTAAAAATGTTAATATAATTTGAAAAACCAATCCATTTTGGCGACGTTAATAAATCATACTTCGTGAGCGACAAATAAAACGATCCAAGCATTGGACCGAGCGTCAGGCAGAAAAACCCGATCAGCCATGGCAGCAAAAAGGTATATGCGGTTAAGTTATGCTGATTGCTTAGCGGCTTGAGGCTTTTTCTCATCATGAATACCCCTCTCTTATTGATGTAGTTCCATCATAAGGGAGGGGCTATGAACATAGAATGCTAATTCTTTGGGTGTTCACTATCATTTTTTTCAGATTTTAATTCCGATTGCTGCTGACGATAATCCGAAGGTGTCATTCCGTACATCCTTTTAAATTTGGAGCTGAAGTAGCTTGCATTGGAGAATCCAGTAAGCTCTGCAATATCCCAAAGGTTCAGCGTTGTTGTTTTTAGCATCCGAACAGCCTCAGCAATTCGTACCTCATTCAAATAGTGAATAAAGGTTTTACCTACTTTAGCTTTGAACATTTCTGAGAAATAAGATGAATTATAATTGTACTTCTCTGCAATCATCGTCAAATTCAATTCATACATATAGTTCTCGTCAATAAACTGCTTAGCCGCCAAAATCAAGGATGGATCACTTTCCTGAGAGTCGCTTTGCCGCTTGCGCTCGATTTTAGCTGCAATACGCATCAGAAACCGCTCCGCTTTCTCTACAGTATCGAGACTAAGTGTCATTTCCGGCCTTAGCCAAAGCTGTTCGCCGCTCTCCAAACCGATTTGCGATTCATGCGCAATGGTCTCAAGCATCAAGTAAAGCTGGAAAATCAATTTGACAAAACGAAGCTGTGATTTCATTCCGCGCTGTAATTCTTGTCTAATCGCTGCTTCAAACGATGAAAGCTCTCCTCGAATTAAATAGCGCTCAATAACCTTAATGGTATGCTCAGGTATAGCCGTATGCCCCTCAGAAGCAGGAGCTAGTCCAGCAACTTTGCCGTATGGCATGTTCCATGCCAGCAAAGAGCTAATATAACCTTCTTTCCACTGCTTAAATCCGCTTACCGTTTGACCAGTACCTATTTTAATTTCAAAGGCCATGTACTTATATACGCTTTGAGTCAGAAACTCAGCAAATTCCCGCTCCAATTCATGATCCGCAGCGATTACAAAATGCATGAGGCCAGGATAATTGGTATCACGAAAAACCTCCATCTTCCCTTGGAACTTGTCTGCGCATTCTCTTGATATGATATCGAACGGCAATCGAAACTTGTCCGGCGTACGGTCAACCGAAGCGATTGATTCCCCTCGCTCCCATAGCCCTGCTGTAATAAACCTAACCTCACGTTTATCCCATGAATCCAGCTCAAACAATCGGGAACGATCTTTTATAGTACTCTCCTGCAAAATCTCTTCCTTTACGAGATGAACGATAAAATGCTCTTTCATTTCCTTATAATATTGCGAGAGCCGCCACTGCGTCATAGCCGCCTGATCATGGCTTTGCCTGTCCTTGTCCAGCTCCTTCTTTACGTTTGAAAGCGTGTCGGTCAATTCTTTTCTAGCAACAGGTTTTAACAAATACTCGCGAGCCTGATTGCGAATGGCTGCTTTCGCATAATGAAAATCCTCATAACCTGTAATGACGATCAGACGCAGGGATGGGTACTGCTCGTGACAGGAATCTAAAAATAACATACCGTCCATCACAGGCATGTTCATATCTGTAATAACAATATCAATAGCCTCTGCTGAAAGCCTCTCGAGCGCTTCGACTCCATTAGAGGCTTCCCCTGCAATGATAAGTCCAATACTGTCCCAGTCCACCTTAAGCTTTAGACCCTGACGGATCTCTGGTTCATCATCAACGATTAATACTTTATACATGCTGGTGTTCCTCCTGTGCTGGTAGTATGAGCTCAATCGTTGTACCCTCGCCAAGCGTAGAATCGATGCGGACCTCAAATAGTGATTCGTAGTAAAGACGGCAACGTGCAAGAACATTCCCTAGACCAATTTGGCTGCTCCGGCTGGTAAGAATTTGCTCCAGCTGAACGGATTCCGATCGCTCCAGCAGCTTCTTCTGCTGCTCGCTTGTCATCCCCGGTCCGTTATCTGACACGATTAGATGTACCCTTCCCGCAGCATGGCTTACACGAATGCGGATGATTGCCTCGGATTGATGCATGAAGCTGTATTTAACGGCGTTCTCTATCAACGGCTGGAAAATAAATTTTACCGTCGACAATCTCAGAAGGTCGCCTTCCTCCTCAATCGTTATGTTCAGTTGATCACCGAAGCGGATTTTTAAGATCGACAAATAATAGTGAACATAAACTAGCTCTTCTTCCAACGGAACGAGATCATCGCTAATTTTAAGAGAGAAACGCATCATTTTCCCTAGTGATTCTATAACTTCGACCGTATCATCCGTCCGTCGCTGTATGGCCAAGCTGCTCATGAGCTCCAGTGTATTAAACAGAAAATGCGGATTAATTTGCATGAGCAGCGCTTTGTATTCCGCTTGCTGCCTTAGCAGCTTAAGCTCGAACTCGGTTTTGATATGCTGTCGGAGTCTCGTAACCATGTTGCGGAACGTTTCAGTTGCGAAGCCCACTTCATTGCGCACCCTCTTCTCAGGCGCCAAACGGCTCTCGGCAAGCACAAAATCGCCTCTTTGTACATGCCGCATTGCGAGCACCAGTCGTGAAAGCGGCTTCGTAATTCCATGCGAGAACCAAGTCGCCAGTATCAAAGACACAATTAATAATACAGCCGCAACGATTAGAATCGTGCTTCGCAGACGGAAGAGCTGTGAATACAAATCTTTCTCTGATACGAACCCAACAAGCATCCAGTTCGTTTTCGGCAGTTTTTTGTATACTAAAATTTCTTTTTCTCCGCTTAAATTATTTAAATAAACGACGCCCTGCTTCCTCCAGCCTGTCCGTAAATCGTCAACCTGCCGTACCATCTCCGAATGGGCTCCGTATTCGTTCTGGGACAGCATTGGTTTGCCATGCTGATCTAATAAATAAATCGTTCCGCTCTCCCCAAGATGGATTCTGCCTAGCGGCTCCAGAAAATAGTCAGCGCTTACATTAATCTTCATCACACTTTTTGTCAATGAAGGCTCAAATGAACTGATCGGCATCAGCATACTGATTACCGGATGTTTGTTGTTATTTCGCAGCTCTGCGACATCCGTATGAGCCGGAATCCAGTATTGATCCTCGTTTTTAAAATCGAGATACCACTTTTCCTTCAGAAAGGAATCGTTAGACACAACTAAATTGCCGCTGCTGACCCACATGCCATCCTGACGATAGACGGCGACACCAGAAACACTGGAATAACTGTTCGTTGTCTGCGTCAAAAACTGGCTCATTCGGTAATGGGCAAGATTTTTTTCTCCCTCCATGGATGCGGAATCAGACGCTACTGCATCCCAATTATTCGTAATATCGCTATTAAAAACGATAGAGGCTAAATCATAGATTTGTGTTTGAACCATATCAATGTAAGACCCGTATTCATCCATTTTCTCCAGTGCTGAAGATTCAATGTAAGAGCGAATAATGGAACGGGACTCATTAAATAAAAAAATGGACAGGGTGACGAAGGATAAAACGAATAGTAAACAAAAGATTGCAATCAAACGACTTTTTAACGAATAAAACATAGCCAGTCCCTTCTCATGCCAGCCTTTCTTCCAACGATGTTTAGACCCGGTAATAAATCTAGGAATACATTCGCTGCAATCCCCTCTTCTTTAAACCTATTATAGTCGTCAATCTCATACATGCAATAAAATATAACAGGTAAACAGAATAGACATTGGCTCCTCCCCTCCCCCCAATCCAATGACAACCGAATATCTTTTCCTCAACAGGGAAAAGATGTAATCATTCGACACTTCACTTCGGATAGGAGACACGCATGCGGAAATCGCCCAATTTTTCACCTAATCACACTACATCCGACAAGCCTTCTTACCCGAACATTTCTCCCCATCTGGAAGAAAACTTGAACGCGATCGAAGGTTTTTTTGCCAACTGCAAAGACTTGATAATACATCGCTGGAGTTATGGACAGGGCTTGGAGCAATCAGCCTTTACCGTCTACTTCGATACGCTAACGAAAACGACCGTTACGAATTTTGCAAAGGATACGCTGCAAAATCTGGTGCCGCATGAGCTTGGTCCTGCCGAGACGGTAACGATAAAAGATGTTATCCATTATTTTGAGAATCATGGCATCGCTTCCCCTAACGTTGAGCTTATGAGCGAAATGGAACAAGCCGTCAGAGGCATTCTGGACGGCAAAGTCGTCATTTTTTTTGACGGATGGCCTAAGGCTATCGCCTATTTTGCCCTTGATGTCGAGCAGCGTCAAACCTCAGAGCCCATTACGGAGCCTACCGTTCAAGGCCCGCATGTCAGCTTCATTGAAAGCTTGGATCGCAATATCGGTGTCATTCGAAGCTTGCTGAAATCGCCCGAACTTAAATTTGAGTATTTTATATCCGGGGAGAAGGTTCACAGAAAAGTGTCCTACGGCTATTTGGAAGGCGTCGTAAAGCCGGAGACATTAGAAGCGTTTAAGCAAAAGATTGAGGGTATAGATCAAGAAGAAATGATTGATATTTCCTATCTGGAAGAGTGGGTTAATGATTCCAACTACTCCCCTTTTCCGCAAGTTCGGTATACGGAGCGCCCGGATACGACGGTTACTTCTTTGCTGGATGGCAAAATCATTGCGTTAGTGGACGGAAGCCCATCGGTTCTTATCTGTCCAGGAAAATTCATTGAGTTTTTTACAAACAGCGAGGATTATTACTATCGGACGATTTTTTCTTCGTTAATTCGATTGATTCGACTGGCTGCGTTCCTCATAGCGCTTATGCTGCCCAGCACTTATATCGCGTTATCAACCTTCCACTCTGAACTCATACCGACGGTTCTCCTGCTAGCCATTTTAGATACACGGGAAGGTATCCCTTTCCCGGCTATGATTGAGGCGTTAATTATGGAGTTTTTCTTTGAGCTGCTGCGGGAGGCCGGCATTCGTCTGCCTCGGCCGATCGGTTCGGCCGTCAGCATAGTTGGGGCGCTTGTTATCGGTCAAGCAGCTATTCAATCACAGATTGCATCTCCGGTCATGGTCATTGTCGTGGCCTTGACCGGCATCGCTTCCTTTGCGCTTCCTCAATACAACATGGCCATCGCACTGCGGATTTTGCGCTTTCCGTTAATGTTTCTCGCAGCGACGTTTGGAGGGCTAGGCATCATGGTAGGCTTAATTCTCATTTACATTCATCTAGCGACTCTACGATCCTTAGGTGAGCCCTATCTAGATTCGTTTGCACCACTGGATTTGAAAAGGCTGCGAGATGCGATTTTCGTGCTGCCAAGACGATTGCTGGTTCATTCGCCTCGGAGTCGACAACTACATAAAAAATCCGCAGGAAGGAAGAAATCATAGTGAAGCCACTCCTCTCCTTTCTCGCTTCATTTCTTGTTCTTTGCTTGATTACTGGATGCTGGGATAATAATGAACTGGACGAGTATGGCTATGTGCAAGCGATATCGATTGATCGAGGCGAGGGTGATTTTGTCGATATTACGACTCACTTTTATAACCCTTCCAGCAAAATGCAGACTGATCCAGCAACGAGTATAGCAGCGAAAGGAATTAATATTCGAACAACAGGAGAAACCTTTTTTGAAGCGATGCGAGAGATCCCTGCAAAATTCGGACGTAAAGCCAAATGGGATCATATGCGAGTCATTATCATCGAAGAGAATTTAGCCAGAACGTTGAACATCCGTGAAGTGCTTGATTTTTTCTCAAGAGACCATGAGCCACGGGGCACTATTCTTCCCATCATAGCTGAGAAATCGGCGGCAGCATTTTTGGATATTAAACCGTTTATCGAGCAGACCATTGGTCAACAGTATAGAAAGATGGAGACGACCGGAGCTCTCTATTCCGCGAAAACGTCTAACCTTCCGCTATATGATCTCGCTATTCAGCTAAGCAGCCCCTCCAAAACCTCTGCTATGCCTTACCTGCATAAAAATAGCTTGGACAATAAAGCGTCAATTTCCGGGGTCGCATTGATTCAAGACGGGAGAATGGTAGGGGTTCTTACGGAAAAAGACACCGAAACGCTGATGATGCTGACAGACAAATATAAGTATGGAGTATTTGAATTCCCTTGCATGAATCATGAAAAAAAGAAACAGCTCTACAACAAAGAATCGCTTGAAATAATCAACTTCAACAGTCAATTGGTTTCGAAAGTGACAGATGAGAATGTAACCGTCGACATCCAAATGACGATTGAAGGTACAACCGGAGAACTACGATGCTCAAACCTGAAAACCAAGCAAGATATGGAGCGTTTTGAACAAACGATTAAGGAGCAGATCGAACATCAGATTCAACATGCAATCCGTACCTTTAAGGCAAAAAAAGTTGATGTGCTCGGAATCGGCAATCAAATTTATCGGAACAACCCGAAACTATGGAAACAATTAGAACCCATTTGGGAGGATAAGCTTGCTCAAATGCAATTTCAAACCCACGTTCAAGTTCATGTGTTAAGTACGGGCATGAACGCTGGTACGATATTTGGGAAAAAGGAGCACTAGATGTGTTAGGAAAATTCATCTGCGTCCTGCTGTTAGCATCCGCTATGCTGATCCATGACATCCCGAAAGTGAAAGCCGCAAGCAAACGAGATCGGTTTGTGTACATAGCGATGTTGGCGCCGCTCCTCTATCTTGCTGTTATCTTTTTAATAGCTAAGCCATGGCCTAGCCTCGATATGATTTTCAATTTATTTACCGAACCAGCTAAACTATTCATTCGTTGGCTCAATCCCTTGCATACGTGAGTTTTATAAAATTTGGAGGAGACCCCATGAAACAAAAAGAACGTATCAGTTCGATTCAAATGTCCATGCTGTTCCTTTTTTTCATGACAGGCTCCTCCATCGTCATTGTCCCTGCACCCTTAACGAACATTGCAGGCAATGGAGCATGGATCTCTCTTCTCATCGCCTCGGCGACAGGCATGCTTTTGCTGGCTGCTATCCTTTATTTAAACCGGCTAGCCCCAGAGCTTTCGTTGATTGAGCAAGGTCGCTCCGTGCTGGGAAAGGGACTCACCTTCTTGATATTGATCCCTTTCACCTTAGTATTGCTTTGGAATATTTCGGGCGTTGTCATTGAAATCGGAATCTTCTTCAAGAATACGATGATGAAAGAAACCCCTACCTATGCTGTAAGCACATTGTTTTTCATTATGATCGGAGTAACAGCGATGGCAGGAATCGAGGTCATTGCTCGGATGGCAGCTGTATTAATGTTTCTGATGTTCGGCTGTATTGTTCTTATCTTGATTCTGGTCTCAAACCTGTATAACCCGCAATATCTGCTCCCTGTGATGCCAGATGGAATTGGACCAATCCTGAACGCCTCTTATGTAGTTTATGGTTTTCCCTACTCCGAGATGGTCGTATTTTCGGTCATCTTATCGTTTGTACGCAAGGATGAGAACGCTCAGCTGCGCAAACATATGTACTTTGCGCTTGTAATCAATTCCTTGACGCTGATTGCCTCGGTCATAAGCAGCATTATGGTACTGGGACCACTGTCCGGTGACTTGAAATACTCTTTGTACCAACTAGCCCGGCTAATATCGTTTCAGGAGGTAATCGAGCGAATTGAATCCATCATCGGATTCTCGCTCATCATAGGCTTTTATTTCAAAGCTTCTATTCTCCTGCTCATCCTGATCAAAATGTTGAAAGAACTTCTAGGCTTGAAAAATGAACGCTTGGTCGTATTTCCCGTAGCATTCATTTGCCTCATGCTGTCGTTAACCACCTATACGAAGGAATCTCAATTGGAGGAGTTCGTCAATGTGACATGGCCGCTGCTCAATAATTTTGCCTATACCTTACCCGTTCTTCTGATTTTAGTGCTCACAGTGATTAAGCATCATAGAAAACGGAGTAAGAAGCAATAGTTGTCATTGACTTGTTATTCAAACTAGCAATTAATAAAAAAGAGGCAGTCCCATCGGTCACTTAAGACCTTCTGGGACAACCTCTAGAATTGATTTACCTCTTAATTATGACTGAATTTCGTTTACGATTTGACGGAGAGCCTCTTCGAGCGGCGTGACTGGACGACCAAGCAGCTTCTGAAAATCATTGCTTTCCACTTCCAATGCTCCATCGCGAATCGCACTTTGAATCTGAACCAGAATAGGAACAACCGGTTCAGGTACGCCTGCACTGCTCATGATGCCGGCATAAGTAGCGTCATCCACTTGTTGAACAGGAATTTCCCGTCCCAAGACAGCGGCAAGAATGGAAACCAGCTCTTCTTGCGTCGTAAGCTTGCCGGACAACTCATAAACGGTATTTTCGTGGCCTTCGCCAGCGAGCACCGCCGCAGCTGCCACTGCATAATCGCGACGCGTTGCCCAGCCTACTTTGCCTGAACCCGCTGATGTCAGCCAAGGCGCACCTCCAAGGACCGCTTGAATGCTGCTGATCTCGTTCTCCAAATACCAGTTATTGCGCAGGAAGGAATAAGGAATTCCAGTGTTCTTAATCGCTTCCTCTGCAGCACGATGTACTGGCGCAAGAAAAAGTGAGCTCTTGCTTGCATTTCCTACACTGGTATACGCAATGAAACCAACATTAGCGCGCTGAGCAGCTGCTACGGCATCGGCATGCTGACGAATTCTCGTTTCGTTATCGCCGTCAGTGGACACGATCAATAGACGGTCGATACCCGCAAACGCTTTGTCTAACGTTTGTGGCTGGTCAAAATCCCCATGACGCACATCCACGCCCCGCGCACGAAGGTGTTCAGCTTTCTCCGGATTGCGGACGCTGACAGCCAGATTCTCTGCCGGTATAGTCTCCAATAAAGTCTCTACAACAATCGCTCCCAATTTCCCTGTTACACCTGTCACCAAAATTTTCATCGTAATTCCTCCATTTAGTTTAATGTATTATGATTGCTCCTTCGTTATAACCACTTCGGTTACAACTGAGGTATAAAAAAAGCTCAATGAGCTTTTTTGTTACACAAAATGAGCTGCAAGCTGGCTTAAGTTTACTTGAGCTAGCCTTTGTTCCATCGCAGATTGAGCTTCCTTCATTTCCAAACGAAGAGCTGCTTCAATATTTCGGCCAACCGGACACTTTGGATTCGGATTATCATGAAAATTAAACAATTGACCATCCTCAATGACTTCCACGGCACGGTAAACGTCCAAAAGTGTGATCTCATCCCGATCTCTCAGCAAGGAAGCGCCCCCGACTCCTGGTCGAATATCCACCAAGCCTGCCTTCTTGAGCATCCCCATAATTCTGCGGATAATGACAGGATTCGTATTCACGCTGCCTGCAATATAATCGCCCGTACAATCATTGGAGCTGACGGCGATTAGAGAAAGGATGTGGACAGCAATGGAAAATCTGCTACTAATTTGTTTCACTTAGCATCACCACCGTTGTAACCATTGTAGTTACTACGAAGCGGATTGTCAATCCTTTAGAAGAAGTTAAGCTTATTATATTCAAAACCAGCTTTTTTAACCTGCCAAAGCAATTTTCATTTGCATAAGAAAAAAATTTTTGATAATATAACTGACGAACGTTCGTTAATGTGAGGTGATCTTATTGAAAAGCCAAGAAATTAAAGACATTGCTTTAAAATTTTTCACAATTCATGGGTATGAGGGTGCTTCTCTGTCTCAAATTGCCGACAATGTCGGAATGAAAAAACAGTCTCTCTATGCTCATTTCAAAGGAAAAGATGATCTATTCCTACAAGTATTACAAGATGCTAAAGAAGCAGAAGTCTCATCGAAACTAAACTATTTGAGTAAAGTGGGTACCCAAAATCCTAAAGAGGATTTATTTGGATACCTGCAATTAGTCATTGATTTGTTTCAACAGAGCGAGCAGTTGAAGTTTTGGCTGCGTATGTCTTTTTTTCCGCCTCTCCATTTGGCGCCAGCCATTAATGAGGAAGTATTCGACTCGGAAAATAAGATTCAAACCGTACTCGAAGGGAAATTTCATGATTGGATCGCGGCGAAAGCCATTAGGAAAGATATAGCCTCCATCCCTACGCTTGCTTTCTTAGGTGTAGTTGATTCCATGATGTTAGAGCTTGCTTATGGGAATAATGAAAAACGTCTACAGGATAAATTAAATGCCTCATGGACTGTATTTTGGAGAGGTATTTCACAGCTATGATTTTACAGAGAGAGGTATTACTTCATGAAGAAACCATTGAAAGAACAAAAAACCGTCTTATTCATTCTACTAAGTAATATATTCATTGTTTTTCTAGGCGTGGGACTAATCGTCCCGGTTATGCCATCCTTTATGAATATTATGCATTTATCAGGCCAATCGATGGGTTATCTTATGGCGGCCTTTGCGTTTGCGCAATTACTCATGTCTCCTCTTGCAGGACGGTGGATTGACACTTTCGGCAGGAAGAAAATGATCGTTATCGGCTTATTCCTCTTCAGCATATCAGAGGTCATCTTTGGACTTGGCACACATGTATCCGTTCTTTACTTTTCCAGAATTTTAGGAGGTATTAGTGGTGCATTTATTATGCCCGCCGTAACCGCTTTTGTTGCTGATATTACCTCTGTGGAGGAAAGGCCCAAAGCGATGGGTTATATTTCTGCCGCGATTAGTATCGGTTTTATTATTGGTCCTGGCATCGGAGGTTTTATTGCTGAGCTGGGCGTGCGTGCCCCATTCTACTTTGCAGCTGGATTCGCATTAATAACCTGTATTTCATCCCTGTTTATTTTAAAAGAACCGCTATCCAAACAGGAGCTTCTGGAAATTAGTCAGCTCAAAAAAGGGACCAATTTTGTATCTGATTTGAAACGATCGCTTCAACCACAATACATTATCGCCTTTATAATTGTGTTTGTACTGGCCTTTGGCTTATCAGCGTATGAAACAGTATTCAGTCTTTTTTCTGATCATAAGTTTGGTTTCACTCCTCAAGATATTGCAGCCGTTATTACAATTAGTGCAATCTTCGGCGTTGTCGTTCAGGTCTTTATGTTTGGTAAAATGGTGGATAAACTCGGTGAGAAAAAACTTATCCAAATATGCTTGATTGCTGGCGTATTTTTTGCAGTAGTATCCACCATGATCTCCGGCTTTTTAGCTGTTTTGATAGTCACGTCCTTTATCTTTCTCGCATTTGACCTGCTGCGGCCAGCATTAACGACCTATTTATCCAAAACAGCCGAGAAAGAACAAGGCTTTATCGCTGGAATGAACTCCACCTATACTAGCCTAGGCAATATCGTCGGGCCTGCGCTTGGCGGAATATTATTTGATGTAAACATCAACTATCCTTATCTCTTTGCTGCTGTCATCATGTTGATTGGCCTTGTCATTACGATGATGTGGAAAGAAAAACAATCAGCTGGCACCTTGGCAAAATAATGTATGGAACGCTAATGAATAAGTAACGCATCTTCATTCTCACAATACGCATAATAAAAAAGAAATCCGACGTCTTTTTGAAAGACATCGGATTTCTTTGCAAAATAATAGTTATCATTAATTAGCAATATTTATTCGGGTTGCGTCTTTTTTAAATAAGCCCGCCACGTAATGCACCATTGCTTCGGATCATCGAGGGATGATTCTTCATTTCGGTGTACGGTGCTGTTATGCGGAGCTGATTTCACAATTTCCGGCTGCGTATAAGCTTCGTTCGAGATATGCTCCAGCGCGTGAATATATTCGTCCAAATCTTCTTTGGAATAGGACTCTGTTGGCTCTAAGGTGAATGGCTGCTTTACGATATACGGATGATGGGAAGTCCAATAATGGAGTCCAAAATCGCACATGCGACGAGTAATATCCTCGGTTGTGACACCCGTTTCCTCGGTAAGCTGCTTCCAGCTGTAACGAACCTGCTCTAGGCGGCGGCCTTTGATGTAGGGTGCACTTGCTCCGCGTATTTGCAGTATTTTGTGATAAAGATAGTTATTGTTAAGAACTGCAGTCTGTGCAACATCCTTTAGTCCATCTGGACCTAGGCTCATGATCCAAGCATAAGAACGAAGCACCGTTTGAGCAACACCATGGAAGCTTCTAACTTTGCCAATACTGCTTTCTGACTGATTCGCGAATACATACTGGCCATCAACATAATCAACAAGCGGCCCCGGCAAGAAAGGTTTAAGCGCTTCGCTTACGCCTAGAGCACCTGTAGCTGGACCGCCGCACATATGAGGAGCAGCAAAGGTTTTATGCAAGTTGAAGAAACACATATCAAAGCCAGCTTCCTTCGCTCGGGTAATACCGAGCAAACCATTAGCATTAGCTTGATCATAGAAGCAGATGCCGCCCGCTTCATGAACCAAATCGGTAAACTCGCGAATACGGTGATTGAAAATACCGGTATCTTCCGGATTTGCTACGACAAATCCAGCAGTCCTCTCAGATATCGCATTTCTCAGCTTCTCCAAATCTGGGAATCCGTCTTCGTCCGGATGAAGCGTAATGATTTTGTAGCCTTTAACTGCAGCTGTTGCAGCTTGAGATGGGTGGGAGAAAATCGTCGTAATGATTTCATCCCGCTGATCTCCTTCACCCCGCGAGTCATGGTAAGCACGAACGATAGAAGCCATCGCGAGCAAAGCCTGCGTCCCGCTGCTTGGCTGAAACGAAAAGGCATCCATTCCGCTAATTTCACGCATGGCCAGATCCATTTTATAGAAAATTTCTAATATGCCTTGAACAGAACCTGCATCCTGCAACGGATGAAGCTCTGTCATATGCGGCGTGCGGATCAGCATTTCGTTAATGCGCGGAATATATTTCATCGTACAAGTACCTTGACCGATCTCAACGTTCAAATCGGAGCCCAGTGTCTCTTGCGAGAGGCGCAAATAATGGCGAAGTACTTTTGCTTGACCAATCTCGGGAAGCCCTGGCGCATTGCTGCGACGCATGGACGCAGGTATGCGCTGGGTACCATCTCCTACCTCAGCTACAATCCCAGCCTCAGTTCCAGGCGGAATGACACCTCGCTCGCCCTGACGATGGAGTTCAAATATGATCGGCTCATCCCATTTGGCTTGATGGAAATTTCGGACTTTATGGTCCCTGCGAATTCGTTTCATGGCGCTTTCGTCCTTCCTCTGTATAAGTCAAACCTCATTTGCGAACGATCGTTTGAATCGTGTCTGCCAGGCGATCTAGATCAAGCTGCGAATGAATTTCCGTCACGCAGTACAATGCAGTTTGTCCCCACTGCGGGAAGGCAGCCGACAAATCTTTTCCTCCAAAAATTCCTGCTTCCAAGAGCTGAGCGTTTATCTGAGCGACCGTTAAGCCAGTATGATTAAAGTCAACAACAAACTCTTTAAAGAAGGCTGCTTCTCCGAATCGAAGAGAAACGCCTGGAATAGCTGAGAGCTTCTTCGCTGCATATTGCGACCTCTGCATGATCGTCTCTCCGACCTCTTGCATGCCGGTCGGTCCAAGCAAGGACAAGTAGACGCCAGCTGTTATTCCCCACAATGCAGTTTGGGTGCCAACAGATTCCTTCCCTTTCTCACGCAGCGCAAAGGAAGTTCGCTCATATGCCACATCGCCAAAGCCATACTCGCCTTCTACCTCCGTAGGCACAATGCCGAACAATCTTGATGGATACTCCATGACATACTTCTCTTCATCACGGGTCGCAATAAAACCGGCTTGCCCCCCGCCATAATTCATGTGCATTCCAAGAGGCTGCAAATCTCCGCATACGATATCAGCGCCGTACTGGCTAGGCGGCAGAAGAACGCCAAGCGAGATCGGATCAACACCAACGATCGAAATCGCATCTACTGAATGCGCAAGCTCTGATATTTCATGCCCTTGGTCTTCTATAATACCTAGATAACCAGGATTCTCGAAATAAACCGCAGCGATATCGCTCGATAGCTTGCTGCGCAAATCATCTAAGCTCATTTTGCCCGTTGCCTCGTCGATTTCAACGAATCGAAGCTCCATCACAGGCGTGCAATAATTGTTGATGATCATCACTTTGTCAGGATCAACCGACCTTGGAAGCAAGGCAACTTTGCGCCCTGTCATGCGCCCTGCCATCCGAATCGAAGTTGATGCAGCTTGCGCCCAGTCAAAAGTAGGGACGTTTACGACATCCATATCCACTAGCTCAGCCATCAAACTTTGATACTCAAACAACGTTTGGAAGCGTCCATGATCTTCATAGGGCTCACCTGCATAAGCCGTTACAAATTCGGAACGCTGATTGATCTCATCACAGACAGCTGGAATAAAATGTTGCCAGCAGCCTGCTCCTAAAAAATTCAGATAAGCTGCACCATGCTTATTTTTTGCAAGCAGGCCATCGATATGACGGCGCAGCTCATATTCCGTCATCGCTGGAGGAAGGTTCATCTCATGATTCAGCTTTAAGCTCTCTGGTATGCCTTCGTGAAGCTGGTCCATCGAGGTGAGTCCAATTTCCTTCAGCATCGCTTCGCGAACTTCAGGTACCGTATTCGGTATATAAGGATGGGCATACGTTCTGTTCTTAGGCAAAATAAACGCCTCCATTCATCGTTGTCAGAATTAGTTGTATCCTGTAGCCGTTCTTAAGCAATACCGCCGCCATCCACAACGAGCACGCTTCCTGTTACCCAAGAAGACATATCACTTGCTAGGAACAGAACCGCATTCGCAATATCACGCGGCGTTCCAAGCCTTTCAAGCGGTCGACCGCTGGCAGAGGCGACAAGGAACGCTGCCTCGTCCTGCTGCAGCTGCTTTGCTTCATCGCGCAGGAGAGGAGTATCCGTATCGCCAGGTGAAACGCAGTTCACACGTATATTGGCGATTCCGTGATCGATAGCCATCGCCCTCGTCAAATTCACGACACCAGCCTTGGCTGCGCAATAAGCTGCAGCCCGATCTCCGCCTTTTAGACCCCAGCCTGAACCCGAATTAATGATACTTCCTCCACCGCTGCGTTCCATGATAGGAATGATATATTTGGAGAGCAGATAGACACCCTTCAAAGAAACATCCAAAACGAGATCCCAGTCGCTTTCTTCCAGCTCCACGACAGTCTTGCGACGAATAACGCCAGCATTGTTGAACAAGATATCTACTCGGCCATGAGCAGAATCAATTTCTGCTGCTGCACGCTGGCAATCTGCTGAAGAGGTCACATCACAGCGCTGAAAGCTCGCTTGGCCTCCCTTTTCCCTTATTCCTTTAACCGCCTGCTCACCCATCGCCTCATTAATGTCAATAAGGATAGCTGCTGCACCGAAGCTGGCAAGAAGTTCAGCTGTCGCAAGTCCAATTCCAGAGGCGCCTCCGGTGATTACGGCTACTTTTCCCGATAGATTAAGCATGTCTTGTGTATGAAGCATCATTATTTCTCCTCCTGTTGTAGTAGATTCGCTTCCTGTCTCATGTGATGGCTGAGCCTCTCGGGAGCCGTCTCTTCAGAAAGATAAGGCTTCAGCAGCAGTCTGAAACGGAATTCCTCTGCCGCAACTTTGTTTTCCAGTGATTGAGAAGGTCCACAGCTATTGCTGCCAAGACCATTCTGGCGATAATCCAAATTAAGTGTAATAAAATCCCGCGGAACAAGATCACTCGCATGCTGCGCTGCTTCTAAGTCGCCATCCGTATAACGTCGAGCGCTGAATTCAAGCGCCTTTACCCCTGCCGCCAGCAGCCCAATTCCACTGCCGTCTGTAACAGATACAAAGCGAACATCCATACGATTCCCGTTCTCTTGTGGATAGATATATGGGGTAAATAGTTCATCAACTGACTTTGTATATACACCAAATCTTCCTGCTTCCTTGCTGTCGGAATAATTTTCTCCCGGACCACGGCCATACCATTTGACATTATCCATTTCTGCCGGCATTTCCAATTGAAATCCAATCTTAGGAAGCATAGCAGGCGGCTTCCCTTCAGGTACGCCATGCACATCAATCATGATTAAGCCTGTGCCTGTTACAGTGTAAGTAGTTTCACAGCGGAAGCCCCAATCATAGACAGGCGGAGCAATTCGGGAGGCCCAGCTGATCCGAATCGTCCCTTCATTCAATCGCTCCCAATGGCAATCATCGATTCTTTCCGTCAGCTTATCGAGATGCGCCTTGCGCCAATCGGGCAGGACATACATATCGTTGTCAATCGGGGCTCGCCAGAAGTTGAGACGCGGCCCTTTATTTATTAACTCTTGTCCGTTTATTCGGAGTGAGCTGATCCCTGATTGCCGTGAATCGAATACCAAATTGAAATAATCGTTCCCCATGCTAATCTGTCGTCCATCCTCCATGCACGATAAGCTAGGAATAGGTAAACTTACGACTGCTGCCAAAGTCAATCCATCATTGGCATAATCCCCGTCAGTTCGGGAAGTTGCGCATCTCCGCGCAGGTTCAATGGCAAACTGCGCCCATGCGATCTCATGCCCTCTCTCTCCCCACATGCAAGATGCTGCAAGCGAGAAGCCGATATTCAGCCAGCGCTCCGCCCCCTCCACGGATAAGGACAACTGCGAATCATTTCGCATAGGAATACGAAGCTCTGCACTTTCACCGGGTGCTATCCTAGGCAGCGAAAGTACACCACTTTGGACAATCCGTCCTTCTACTGTCACATTCCAATCTGCATATAGATGATCCAGCGTTAGGAAGTCATACCGATTCGTAATTCRTATTCGATCATTATTTATATAGTCGACTCTGACAGGCTCGATAATCTTCTTATATTCAATGAGTCCGGGTGAAGGCGTTCGATCTGGACGAACAAGGCCATCAATAACAAAATTGCTGTTGTTAGGAACATCGCCATAGTCTCCACCATAAGCATAATCAACTTTGCCATCGGCTGTTTTCCTGCGAATGCCGTGATCGATCCATTCCCACACGAAGCCGCCCTGCAATCTTCGATAAGCATCAAAGGTATCAAAATAGGGTTTGAGACCGCCTGGACCATTCCCCATCGCATGAGCGAATTCACATAGGATATGCGGCTTAGGATGATCAACCAGCTGACCAAAACCTTCCATCTTCTCTACGGAGGAATACATCGTGCTCACGATGTCGCACACTTCTGCTTCACGATCCTCTTCATAGTGAATAAGGCGGGTCGGATCGTTTTGTTTGCACCATTCCGACATTGCCCTGAAGTTGCAGCCAAAGCCAGACTCGTTGCCGAGCGACCAGAACAGAATGGAAGGATGATTCTTATCCCTCTCCACCATACGCCTCATCCGCTCCACATACGCTTCCTGCCATGCTGGGTCATCGCTTAGCTTAGCAATATTGCCCAAAAGCTCGAAGCCATGTGTCTCTAAGTCCGTTTCTTCCATAACATACAAACCGTATTCATCACAAATATCATAAAATCTCGGATCATTCGGATAATGTGCCGTTCTAACCGCATTAATGTTATGCTGTTTCATCATTTTCACATCTTGGATCATCGTCGATAGGGTGACTGTTCGTCCCGTATCAGGGTGATGGTCATGACGATTTACACCTTTGAGCAAAATGGCTTTGCCATTCACCAGAAATTGGCCGTTCTTTACTTCTATCTTCCTGAAGCCCACCCGCTGAGCAACGGTCTCGATCATTTGTACATTCTGATCCACAATACTTATTGTCAGATGATACAACGCAGGAGCTTCCGCACTCCAAAGGGCTGGCTTCACAATTGGAATGGCGAAACTTGCTACGAAAGTCTGACCATCAGCAGAAGCAATTGGATTCATCGCTGAACAAACAAATGCACCTTCAGGGTCAAGCAGCTCCAGCCGAACTTCGCCTTGCAGATCCTCTCCACTCAGTTCCACCTGTACCGATAACAACGCATCACAGTATTCACTATCCAAATCGGTAACGACTCGGTAGTCCACAATACGAACCGCTGATGGCTCCGAAATCAAATATACATCTCGAAAAATACCGCTCATATACCACATATCCTGATCTTCCAAGTAGCTGCCGTCCGACCACTGGTATACACGAACAGCTAGACGGTTAATACCCGGCTTCGCATAAGGCGTCAAATCAAACTCTGATGTCAATCGGCTTCCTTGGCTGTATCCGACGAATGTCCCGTTAACCCACAAATGAAAGGCACTATCAACGCCATCGAACTTGACGGCAAGCTTTCTTCCATCCCAATGTGCAGGCAGCTCGAATTCTCGTATATAGCTGCCTGTTGGATTATCATTCGGTACATGGGGCGGATCGACAGGGAATGGATAATACAAGTCTGTATAATGTGGATTTCCATAACCTTTCAGCTGCCAATGACTTGGAACCTGAATATCATCCCAGCTAGATGTATCATAATGGTCTTCATAAAATCTATCCGGTGCCCACTCAGGCCCCTTCGCATAATGAAACTTCCAACAGCCATTTAATGAGCGGAACCAAGGGGAGCTCCCTCGGTTATAGCTCAAAGCTCCAGCACGATCGGAATACGGGATGAAATATGATCGGCTTTTCGCACGGCCGCGTGCAAGTATGGCAAGATTATCCCAATCGCGTTCTATTTTCTCGTTTCGCATCGATGCCGCTCCTCTCCTAAACCTATCTCTATCACTCTCTCTATTCATGCTGCCTATCCCTTAATCCCCGTACCTGCTATTCCACCGACAATATAACGCTGTGCGAAAAAAAATACAGCGAGCGGAGGAATCGAGATGAGACAAGTAATCGCCATAATCGACTGCATATCGACGCCGAACATGCCCTTGAACTGTGCTAATCCGAGCGTCAGTGTGTACTTCGACTGATCATTAAGGAAAATAAGCGGCCCCAGATAATCATTCCAGCAGCTCATAATTTGAAACACAGCGACTAAAATGAGCGAAGGTCCCATGAGCGGCACTATAATCCGCACAAGAATTCCAAATTTGCTCGCCCCATCTATAGTTGCTGCCTCATCAAGCTCACGCGGAATCGTAAGAATAAACTGCCTCAGAAGGAAAATGAAGTAAGCTGAACCGAACCAAGAAGGTACGATAAGCGGTTTAAGCGTATTAATCCATCCCAAATAGTTGAACTCCATATACTGCGGAATCATTGTCACTTCCCAAGGAACCATCATCGTCGCTAGTACAACTAGGAAAAGGAGATTGCGTCCCTTAAAATCAAATCTCGCGAACCCGTAAGCTACTAGAGTACAGGATATCAACTGGCCAATCGTAGACAACGAAGTTACGATTAGCGTATTTTTCAGAAATAAGTTAAAAGGCTGTGTCGTCCACGCATTGGCGAAGTTGCTGAATTTCCAAACCGAAGGAATCCATTTGGGTGGAAACAGATACAGCTCCGTCTGCGACTTTAGAGCGGTCGTCACCGCCCAAAATAACGGGGCAGCGAACATCAGCGAGCAGAAGATCAGCAGCGTATAAACGATGATCCGCCTCATACGGATCTCCCCTTTCCACTGGACTTCAATTTCTTCTCCGGCAAACGTTTCATTTCGCCTTCATAGAACACCCAAGCCTCTGACGACTTGAATACAAAAAAAGTCAATGTGAGCACAATAAGAAACATAAACCATGCGTTTGCAGCAGAGTAACCCATTTTGAAAAACTTGAACGCATTCTCATACATGTACATCGCATAGAAGTACGTAGATTTCATAGGCCCTCCGCCCGTGAGCAATAACGCGAGAGTGAGCTGTTGAAACGCCGCTATAATTGAAGTAATTAGGTTGAACAAAATCGTCGGCGTTAGCAGCGGAATCGTTACACTGATGAACTGCCTGATCATACCTGCCCCATCAATTGATGCGGATTCATAAAGATCCTTTGGAATTCCCTTGAGCCCAGCGAGAAAGACGAGCATCATTGCGCCTTGTCCCCATAGGCTTGCGACAACCATAGCCACAAGAGACCACTGTGTTTCATTCAGCCAGTCCGGGCCTTGTACACCGACGAGTGACAGAAAATAATTCAATATGCCATAATCACCGCTGTACACCCAAGACCAGATCATTGCTAAAGCTACACCTGAGATGACAGAAGGCAAATAAAATGCTGTTCGAAAAATCGCGCTGCCCCGTGTCTTCTGGTTAAGAAGAATCGCAAGTCCCAACCCAACTGCAATATTGAGCGGAACAAATAGCGCTGCAAACTTAATCGTGACGCCGAATGACTTCCAAAACAACGGATCATCCGTAAACATTTCTACATAATTTCCAAATCCAATAAATTGCACCTTGCCCACGATCGGCCAATCAAAAAAAGAAATAATAAGTGAAAACAACAACGGTCCCAAAGTGAAAACAAGGAATCCAAAGATCCATGGAAAAATGAAGAGGTAGGGCACAGCCCCACCCCATCTGCGTTTCAGGCTGGCTGAATGTTTTCCTGCTGTCTGTGGGTAGGTCTGAGCCATCTCCTAACCTTCTTTCTGCAGCTATAATGTTATTTCAAGTAACGCTCGCTATCTTTTACGGCTTGATTCAATGCTTCCTGCGCATTGCTGCCATGCATAACTGCTTCTACTGCCGCGGAAAGCTGTCTATTCACTTCATTCCACTTTGCGTTAAGCAGGAAAGCCGGAGTATTATCAGAACGTTCAAGCATCGTATAGTACGGCTTGTACAGAGGATCTTGATCTTTTTTGAGCTCTTCCACGACGCTTAATCTTACTGGCAAATCAGCTACGCGCATCTTGATCGCTTCATTTGATACATAATATTTAATAAATTCCCAAGCCAAATCCTTTTGCTTGGAATCCTTCGCAATGGACAGAGCAGATTCTGCGACAACGCCTTTAACTTGCTTGCCTGGAAATGCTGGCATCTCGACGGTGCCTACATCAATGCCAGCTTGCTTGAAAGATTCGAGCGGCCAAATTCCGCTCTCCCACATAGCGATTTTGCCAGCTTTAAAAATATCCTCGCCGCTTTGTTGACCTTTACCACCTGCAAGCACGGCAGAGCCGTTCTTTAACATGTCGCCAAACATTTGAATCACACCTGCTGTTTCGCTGCTGTTCATGTAACCGTCTATTGTTTTACCGTCATCCGATATATAGGAGCTGCCATTGCTCCATACAAACCCTTGCAGATCATAAGTGTCATTCTCAGCCCGAACTCCGAAGCCATATTGCTTCTTTGTTTTGTCCGTCAGCTGCTTGGAAATTTCTTGGAACTCATCCCATGTCCAACCATCCTTCGGATAAGGAACCTTCGCATCATCAAACATTTTCTTGTTGTAGTACACAACACGTGTCGTGAAACCTGCCGGAATGCCATAAAGGTTGTTGTCTATTGTCGCGTAATTAAATAGGCCGCTGTAGAAGTCATCCTTTTTCAGGTCCGCATCACTGTCTGCATAGCTGTTAAGCGGCTCAAGCGACTGGTGATAGGTTGGAAAATCCCACATGTACATGACATCGGGAGGATTTGTAGCACCGAATCCTGCAGCCAGCTTTTGGTCAAATCCATCTGCGTAAGCCTCTACCTGAACCTTCGTGCCAGGATGATTGGCTTCGAACTTCTTAGCGATATCCTGCTCAATCTTGAGCGCATCCCCAGTATCCCATGTGGCGAATCGAAGCGTTTTCAAAGCTGTAGAACCTTTTTCATTATCAGGCTTCGCTGTCGTGCCATTTGTACTTTCGTTATTACCTGAACATGCTGTAAGCATTGTCACAGTCATAACCGTCGTAACAATAATAAGAGAAATTTTGTTCTTCATTCTGGCAGCTCCCCTATCCGTGTAGTACTTCGTAATTGAACTGCTTTCATCTTAATAAAAATGAAAGCGCTACAAAACCGTTAAACATTCGAATGTTGGTGTGGTTTTGTTCGATTTACTTGGGAAGGTGCACATCTGTTTGGAGCGTACTGCCTTTTTGTTGGGTACGGTAGTAGCTGGGCGTTTGCCCCGTGCAGCGCTTGAACCATTTACTGAAATATTTGCTATCGCCAAGCCCTGTACGCTCGGCTATGTCCTGCATCGTAAGCGTCGTTTCTTTCAATAACACATATGCCAATTTCAGCTTGCGTTTATACTGATAGGCGACAAAGCTGTCTCCTACTGCTTTTTTGAACAGGATCGAGAAATGGCTGCGGCTAAGGCCGACCTGTTTGGCCACGTCGCTGACTGACCAATCTGCCGCTGGGTTATCATGCAGCAAGTTAACTGCTCGCCAAATTGCCTCTGGCCAATCCACCGCGGATACGCTGTGGGCTTTCTCCAGTTCTGCTTCTTTATGAAGCGCTGACCATGCTTGAAGTCGTTCATCCGCATGCATGAGCGGCCCTCTTTTGGCCCACTGCAGCTTCGTATTCTTGCTCTTTTGCTCCACTAGCAGCATGTCCAAGACATTTAATTTAGATTGCGGGACGATACAGTAGCACCGTTCCTCCCCATAAGGAATAATCGTCCCTTCACAAATTTTTTGATCCTCATATGTCACTCTCTTCAATAGATCAAGCCAGGATGACTCGCAGCCTGAAGTCTTAACCAAATAGATATAGACAGGCTCACCATCGAAAGACCACTCCTCGCGAGTGCGTTTCTCCATCTCGCCAATAAATTTATGGTTATGTCCATTCAACCAAGCGTACAACAGGGTACTCAAGCGTTCTCCTTGATCAATGCCATTTTCTTCAGGCACCGCGGATTCCGAAGCCGCCCCCAGTTCAATCTGGAACTTCGCCAGCATTCCTTCCAGCTCTTCGTCCTCGAAGGCGGTTTTGAGCAGATAACCTGATGCGCCCAGCTTCATGCCCTGCTGCGCGTATTCAAAATCCCGGTGGCAGCTGAGTAAAATTATTTTTGTATGAGGAGCCTTCTCCTTTACTTTCCGTGATAATTCGATGCCATCCATCTCGGGCATGACAATATCTGTTATGAGAACTTCAGGCTGATGTTCAAGGAAAGCATCCCAGGCTTTGCGGCCGTTTGGAGCGTCAGCGACCACTTCCATTCCATATTTATCCCAAGGAACGGTTGAGCGAAGTCCTTTGCGGACAATACTTTCGTCATCTGCGATTAACACCTTAATCATCTTGGTTGCTTCCATGCAGGTTATCCTCCTTTTTGGGCCATTCAACGATGATCATAGTCCCTTCACCCTGAATCGATTGTACGGTTAACCCATACTGCAGGCCAAAATGCAGTTTGAATTTCTGATCGGCATTTTGCACCCCAAGTCCTCCTCGGCCCTTGCGATTCGTCATATTGGGCAATAATAGAAGCTTTAGCTTATCTGGTGAAATACCAGCTCCGTTATCAGATAACTTAAGCAATAAATGATTGCCTTTCTCCTGTACGGTCAAACGGATCACACCCTTGCCATCCTCGAAGCCATGGAAAAAAATATTTTCAAACAATGGCTGCAGCGTCATTCGAGGAATCAGATAGCGTTTCAGATGCTCATCGCATTCCAGCACATACTCGAACGTGGAACCGTAGCGCACTTCTTGAATTTTCAAAAAATGATCAATCATCCGAAGCTCACGTTCCATAGAAATCAACTCCTGTGAGATATCCAAATTACCCTCAAGAACCATCGTAAGGTGATACAGCATCTGACGGATATCTTCTGCTCCTTGCAGTCTCGCTTTCCATTGAATCGAATTAAGCGTGTTAAACAGTAAATGGGGATTAATTTGATAATGGAAAGCCTTAAGCTCCGCTTCCTTCTTAAGTCGCTCGCTCCGCTCAACTTCGCCAATTAACGATTGTATCCCGCTGACCATATTATTAAAGCTTGTATCCAAGATGCCTAGCTCGTCATGGGATTCAACCTGAGTCCTCGTATGCAGCTTTCCGAAGCTTACCTTCTGCATCGCATCCTTAAGGCGGCGAATCCGTGCGGTAAACCGGGAAGAGAACAAGTATGCGAGTCCAAAGGCCAGCAGACAGGAGCCAAAAGCGACGATGACGGTATTCGACCGTATAATGTCGGAAGAGCGATAAAAGGATGCAGCAGGCAATCTTGCCTCAATGCTCCACCCATTAACAGCAAGAGTTTTAGTCCATAAGATGTCACTCTCTTTGGGTTGGAAGGCGGTTGCCGTCTCATAGATAATCCTTCCCTGTGGATCATCAATTTTGAGATGTGCCTTCGTATCATTCTCGAACAGCTGGAACATATGAAGCAGATCTTCGGCATTTTCTTCAATTAATATTTTACTGCCTCGCAGCGCTCCGTAAGGACTATTAACCGGTACTGCCAAGCCAAGCAATGAGATCCCGTTCTCCATCGTTTCGCCCATAGCATGGTTCTGAGAGTAAAATCCTAACCAATACTTGCCACCAATCGAATTGTTCATGGCTTGCCATGCGGGAATAAGGCTGAGCTTGGATACATCAAGATTATTTTCCCCATAATAATAGCCGGAACTGGTAATAATATAGATTCCAATCGTTCGATCGGGTTTAAGCGCTTTCAAAAGTGCTTCGAAATCATTTTTATCCATGATATCTTTATACGTAGTCGGTACGTGATCACTTAGATCAACGCGCGCAGGATCAAGCAAATAGGAATAAATAGTTTCTGTTGTCTGATTCATTCGATTCAAATAAGAGCTCATCTGCTGTTCCAATTGAGCCACTGCATTATCTCCATATTTGCCAAATTGAGAATTAATGACCTTCGCGGATTGGTAATAAGACAAAGCTCCAAGCGAGAGCAGCGGAATAATGGTCACAATGAGAAAACAGAAGAGCAGCTTAGTTCGTATGCTCCGGTAAGAGCCAGACAAAAGAGGAAGTTTAAGTTTCTTAAGTACATGATTCAACATAATTACATCCTTCCTCCTCCACTCCATAATACTTGAAGTGTATCATGGACCTCTTTTACCGAACAATGAGAAGCAATTCCAGCAAATATGCTGTGGACGACAACCCACCAATCACAAATGAGATCTCATTCCCATAAACGTCAAAAGCACCTCCCGTCAGCCTACTATTGGCTTATTGGAAGTGCAGTGATTCATTCGGTTGTATACTCATTACCCAAAATGAGGAACACGCTCGACGTCCATGTAAACGCTCGATCACGTAAACCTTGACCCGTCATCGCATCGAAATTTTCGGCCATCCCGCTTCGGTCCAGCATGTCGCAGAACCGGCGTGAGACCATTTCTGCAAGCTCAAGATCTCCTGCTGCGGCAGCACCTTCAACCAGTATCATAGTCGAGGGCGCCCAGATTGGACCGCGCCAATAGCCGTCAGCACTATAGAAAGGACTATTCACACTCTCCGTCGCCCAGCCATTAGAAGTTAAGAATCTGTTCTCATCACGCAGCCCTTCTAGCAGTGCAGTACGGATATGCTCAGGTAGACGTTTGCCCAATATAATTGGAACGAACAATAATAGGCTGTCTCCTTCTGATAGCTCATGCGTACCTGATCGGCAGGCTGTAAATTGACCATTTTTCCAAAAATGGCTGATCATTTTTTTCATTGTTCCCTCAGCAAGCTGTCTCCATTCGACTTCTTCTTCCACGTGACCGAGCCGTTCAGCAATTTCAGCTAAAAGCTCTGCTTGAAGAATAAGAAAAGCTGCTAAATCAGGGCTCTCTACCGGAATGCCATTGTTAAAAGCCGTACTGTTATCCCAGCCGGAGTCGTTGCCATGATTGTATTGTGGAATGCCATCGCTATCGCCATCGCGGTAGTTGAACCACCATTTTGTCCATTTGGACAAAGGCCCATAAACCTCTTGAAGCTGCGCCTCCTTGATAAAGTCCGTTCGTGCCATCATCCAAGCAAGTGTCCATCCATGAATGGGCGGTTTGTTGCAATTCCACAGTTCATATTTATCGTTGATGAAATCCGGGATAAGCCCACTCTCATCCTGCCGGTCAAAGAAAATCATAAACTGATCCCATGCCAGCTTCGGATCATGGCGAACAAGCGCCATCGCATTAAAACAGTGATCCCAGCTCCAAATGTTCGTCATCCAATTCTTTGACATATACATCGCTGGCCGAGTGAGACAGCCTTCTGCCGGAACGAGGCAGGACCACGTAATATAAGCGGCAAGTACTCGGCTTTCTTCCCAGCGTTGTGGCAACATTAAACTATTATCCAACCACAAATTAAACTCTTCCTTCACTTGCTTAACGACATCATCAAAAGGTTCCCAAGCCATTCGCGGCTCCAAAATGGTCCTAAACTCTTCAATAGCAAATTCTAATTTACCTGTATTATTGTCCGGCAAGAAACTTGCGATAACATATGAGCTTTTGATTTTGTCCCATGGAACTTCCATTCGCAGCTCGCCAACAAGCGCAGTAAGCATGAACCTGCATTCATGGGTGAAGCTGTTTACTTCCCAACTGCTAGGTGACGCTTGATAGGCATAATCATAAGCGGCCGTACGGAAGGTCAAGCGAATTCCGCAGCCGTTCGCGCGAACACGGAATGTCCGGCTGTCAGATATACAAATTTCTGCCGTTAAGCCGCGTTCCGATGTTAACTGAATCCGCTCTGGGGAAGCTTTGGACAGGAAAGATACAGATTGGCCGCTTTCATCGAGCATATCGATATGGAAAGCTTCGCCGAATTTATCATCGCCACCGCGCACGGTGCGCATATATAGGCCATGTTGTCTATCTTTGGCTTCAGGCAARATGGAGATCGCTAGGAACGATTCTCTTCGACTGAAAGGTACTAAACTTAAGTCAAAGTTCATATCTAATCTCCTTTACGGAATAGTATACGCTTTCATTGTATCGAAAGGAGTTCTCGGAAAAAACGGACAGTTGTTTCTGATGGGTGGGAAATTTGTTTCGTTAGAGGCTTTGTTAATCACGACGGGGGAGTTTTGTTCGATGAATGCAGTACTTTTGTTCGAATCGCTATTCAAAATAGTTCTTAAATTTAATCGTATACTTGAATCATTATTTGGTGGAGCCATGTCCCCCATTTTTACAATACAATCAGAAAGAGGATGTCCTCCTGCCATGAGATTGGCAAAGGCACCCTCTTTTTTCTAGATTCAGCATTATCATTGACAACTGTATACTCTAATCTCCACAATTTCCGCTCGCGGGCTGCCATTCGTACTTTCGACAACCAATCTTAACTTATTGGTTTGTACTTCATTTATGGAATGAACTCTTTTTCTTATTCGATTATTTGTTTCTCTATGCAAAACAGTCCATCCGTTGTTTGCCCAAGCTTCAATTCGGTAGTCTTTGACGAGCTCCGGAATAACTAAAAAAGGCGTTTCGTGATGATGAAGGTTAATTAAATCCTCGTTTACATCGTCATTGAAGGTCACATGGATTTCGGACACATTCGTCGCTTCGATTAAATCAACCTCAATCCATTCGTCAATACCGGCTTTCAGCGGTTCAGATACCCAAATATGCGGTCCGCCGAACGGTCTTGCGTAACCATCGGTTGCCTTGCTCGCAGCATAGGCTCCCGTTGCCGCCGAGAAACAAAATGGCTCGCGAACCAACCGCTTCATGCTCCATTCGGTGACAGGCGTATACCGCTCGTCATCATCGCGACTGGAGTGTTCGGTATGCATGCTCTCAAAAGCGAGTACGCCGGTTAGCGGAACAGCCGACTTGAACAAGCTGATTCGGTCGTTTGCACGGACGATGATAAATGCATTTTTCGCCGGTTCATCGCTACCCTGCACGAGCGGAATCTCGACCCATTGCCGCTCACCCGTGCTTACTTTCACCTTCACACTATGACGCAACGTTGCCGGAACGTAGTTTTCCGCACGTCCGGTATCCCACAGCTCAACGGTAAGCTCACTTTCCCCGCTTGCCGACAGCAGCAGCTCGAACTGTCCCATCTCACCTTCAATTGGAAATAGCAAACCGACGTCCTTTGCAAGGGGGTACGCCTCCGATGGCTGATCCAAGCAAATTCGCGTTAAAGTACTCGAAGCGCTCATGGTTCCTCTCCTAGCCAAGTCCAATGCATCCATGTTCCGTAATCCGATAATCGAAGCGTCACTCTTAAGCAAGATCTGCTGAAGTTCGGCAATATGGTACTCACGCAGCTCGCGCGGGGTAACGCCTTTCATAACGGACAACGCGGCGCCTGCCCCCGCAGCTTCTCCTATTACCGCGCAAGTTGCCATTACCCTCGTCGTGCCAAAAGCAACATGCGTCGCGCTGATGTTCCGTCCGGCAAACAACAGATTGCTTACGTTTCTTGAATACAAAGAGCCGAACGGAATATGGTAGATTCCATCCGCATGCAAATGCTTAGATCCACTCTCAGACGCGTACATGCCTTGAGGGGGATGCAAGTCGATCGACCATCCACCGAAGGCGACGCTGTCGTCGAACGGACGCTGTGCCATAATATCGTTTTGATTCAACACCGTGTCGCCGATAAAGCGGCGGTACTCTCGCTTGCCCGGGATCGAGCCAACCCATTCGAGCGTCATCGTCTCCGCATCGAATTGACCCGAATTTTTGATATAGTCCCATATCCCATATATGACCGACCACAGTTCATCGCGGATTCGCTCGTTCTCATGAACGCTATCCAGCTCTCCACCCCATTCAATCCACCAATAGTGGCAGCCCGAATCACCGCTGCGTATGACTCGTTTGATCGGAATGGATGTCGTCAAAATGTCCTTAGCGAATGACGGAGCGACAAAACGAACCAGCTTGCCGGTATCCTTCGTGTAGAACAGCAGGGTGCTGCCTAACGTAATGTCGTCTGCAACCTCTGGCGCCCAATCTTCCTCGTATTCGTGCTGCGCTTCACGCCCTAGACGATAGGCGGCTCCCGCTAGGAAACCGACCAACCCATCTCCCGTGCAATCGAGGAACACTTCGCTCTCGAAGCGAATAAGCCGCTCCGAGCCCATCATCCATCCGGTAACAGCACGAATAATCCGCTCTTCAAGCTCTCCATCCGCTTCGACTTCCCGGACGTCTGTGTTCAAGTACAAGCTGATATTCGGTTCCGCGCGAACGGCTTCCAGCAATGTCAAATCCCACAAATAAGGATTCCCCTCGGGATTGCGGTACTGGTTCTGGATGAACAACTCTCCCATGATCCCCGTCTCACGAGCATAACGATTTACTCCATGACCGGTTGCACCGCATACCCACACTCTCACCTCCGAGCTGGAATTGCCCCCCAGCACTGGACGGTTATGAACAAACGCCACTTTCAAGCCCAATCTTGCCGCGGCGATAGCCGCGCATATTCCTGCCAATCCGGCTCCAACTACGGTAATATCCGTCTTCACTAACTCATTTCTCATGGCAATCTCCCCCTGAATATAAGTTGTGTGTATCTTCAATTTCAAATATATTGCTATTCAAAGTATAAGAAAATGCACTATAATTACTTCAAGGATATACTTTATTTCAAGGAGTTTATAAGAATGGATCATCCCGCTCTATGGTCGCACACACCGACTGTAATATCCTATAACTATTGGCAAAATATCGATCGATTCCAGCTTTCCGTGGACACTTACGCCAACTGGGTTATGTTCATACCTGAAAGTGGCCGATTTTCATTCCAGCTTGAAAGCCAAGAGGGGGAATCCAGCTTCGGCAGTATCGTCATATGCCCTCCTCATATTGCATTCCATAGAGAAACGCTTGAGAAGTTAACTTTTCATTTTATTTTGTTTCATTTCGCCGAAACGAACACCAACATTCACACAACGACAGAAAGCTATCCACATGGCCAAGTAATTATCGGGGACCCGGATCGCCTAAAATCTAATCTTCGAATGCTTCGTAAGCTATCGGGGCATTCGAATCAACAAGCGCAGCTTTGGAAGAATACGATTATTCACGATATCCTCCTGCTTGCCAGCGATCAATTCAATCCATTTCAGGAATCCATGCCAAGCGCGGAAGATCCTATGCTTGAAGCCATACTCGAGCGTTTGCAAACACTCGCCTATACACCTTTCAACATCAATAGAGTAGCCGCTGAATTTGGTTTAAGCGCTGTGCAGTTGACGAGAAAGTTTAAACAAACTTTTTCTGTCAATCCTAGCGAGTACATCACATCCTTACGAATCAATCGAATAAAATCTCTTTTGATGGAAAGCGATTATACTTTGCAGGAAATTGCTGTACAGTGCGGTTATGACAACGGATATTATCTCAGCCGTATCTTCTCGTCACGTGTCGGAGTAAGTCCGTCTGACTATCGGAAAAATAACAAAGTATAACTTTATGAAAAGCTCAAATGTTTAATATCGCCCTTTTCATTCCTAGTTGTTTACTCTGCCAAACGTACAAGAAGCTGTCCATGAACCAAATCGGTCACGAACAGCTTCTTTCCTTTTTTTATTACCGCAGCTTCTCATTCAGCTCAAGTAGTCTAACGATGATTACTGCCGCTTCAGCCCGAGTGACAATCCCCTCTGATGCGAAACGGCTGCCCTCACGGCCTTTAATCAGGCCGTTCTCTGCCGCAGCTGCAGCATAACCTTTGACCCAGGCAGGGATGCTCTCGTTATCCGAGAATCCGGTATTCCCGTTGTTGTTCTGTTTCACCGGAAGATTCATTGCACGAACAATAATAGCTGTCACCTCGGCACGCGTCATATTAGCCTGAGGGCGGAAGCTTCCGTCCCCGAAACCTGTAACCCATCCTTCTCGCACAGCTGCCGCAACCTCTGTTGCTGCCCATACGCCGATTTGTTTTTGATCTGCAAAGTCAGACGCAGTTGCTTCATTTGACGGCTTAAGAGCATGCACCAGCATATATACCATCTCCTGACGGCTTACCGTTTTATTCGGCTGGAAGGTATGATCGCTATAGCCCTGTATAATTCCTAGCTGCGCTGCCTTTTCGATCCAAGCTTGTCCCCAATGCCCGTTAATATCGGTCAGTAAAACTTGCTTCGGCTCTCCTCCGTCTTTGGAAAATACAGCGAATTTACCTAAACTTCCAATCTCCGCCGTGATCACGTCACCGACAGCTTCCCCGCCGACTTCAATCCATTTCTTTTGCTTCTCGTCATACTGCCATATAGAGGGATATTGCGACTCTTTCAGCTTCTTCTTATCGAAAGCAAGACTAAGTATCGCTGGCTTATGCAGCTTAACCTCCGGCTCCCCTTGTACCTCGATGAGCGAGCTAAGAAGCTGCCGTGACAAACCAGCGTTGCCGATGTTCTCTTTATCATCCAGCTCCAGCAGCGACAATTTCGTGCCTTGGTCTGTCGTGCCCTTAAAAATGACCAGCTTGGCAATTGTACCTAGGCTTACTTCCCCAGCAGCTTTTACCGGTAGATATAATTGACCCGTAAGTGAGATATTTGGACTTGGGCTATGATCATTTCCACCCTGATAAGGAGGTGTAACGGTATTTTCTTTAATATTGACCTTTACTGTCGCAATATTAGAAAATTCGTATCCATCATATACTCGGAACGTAAAAGCATCTTCTCCCGCTGCAGCGGCATCCGCTGTGTAGACAAATTTGCCCTCACCAGTATCGACAAGCTTGGCTGTACCTTTCTTGCCGTTTGCAACAATTTCAAATGTTAGCTTTGCCCCTTCTGCATGCTCCGCTCGCAGCGTTCCTTGCACTTCTTCACCTGATTTGACGGTATAAGTTGCTTCATAGACGGATGGAGCTGCCTGATTATACATCCACTGCATCGACCGGAACATACTTGGCCGTTTCTCATTGCCAATTCCAGAGCCCCATTCCAACCAGCCTCTTCTTCCCTTGCCGTCATTCTCATTCACGAGCAGTGAGAAGCTCATAACATCACCGCGCTGGGGCTGTATCGGCGTCAGCTCCGACCAAGGCAGAGCAAGCTTATAGATCGTCAGCTTATGCTCCTCATCCCTTGTTACAGCTGCTTCACCATTTTGCAGCGGCCCTGCCGGCAATCCTCCCATCGTCGTCCAGCGATAAACTTGCGGACCATTCGGCGTATCCGATATACCATACTCATACCAGCCCCGGCTTTCCCCAGGAATTCCAGGAGACAAGGCAAACTGGATGCTGTCATTATTCCATATATCAGCACCGGAGGCCGATGCCGCATGAACATCGTCCTTTATTTTTGCAGTCATGTACAAATGATCCTGATCATAGTGGAGCCAAGCTTGTCCACTCAATTCAATCTGGCCGCTATGACCGGAGAGTAAGACAGGTTTGCCTTGCGATAAATCCATTGTAGGCGATAAAGCATCAATTTCTGGCTCTATGCGGTCATTGACCGAAATCGCTCCCTGGTAGATGGGATTAAAACTGAAATTCCCTTCATAAACATAAGGCGCCTGCTCCTCAAACTCAACTCGGATGGAAGCCGGCTGATCCCCTCCAAGTGCGATCAGGCTAAGCGGAATGCTGAATTGCTGTTTATTGCCCGGAAGCACAGTCATGTTGATAAGCTCTTGTCCAGACTGTCCTCCGACCTTCCAGGTTATTCTGTTAACAGTAAGACCCGCGGTCTTTCTAAAATTTTCTACATCAACGTTCAGCATTTGATTGTATTGCCCATCGATCTGCTGCAATGCAGGTTTAACAGAAACCTTATGCGGTACGCTAGTTACGACCTGATGCTGCAGCTTGCCTATCTTGTTACCTGCTTTGTCCAGCAAGTAAATTGCTACCGAACGGAAACCTTCCCGTGTCTCATTGACTGTCAGAGAAAGCGCTTCAGCTTGCCCTTGCATAGCCACAATTGAATAGCTGCTTTCCTCCATCCTCGCTGTGATATCAAGCGAAGATCCAGTCTCGTTGTTCACGGTTAAGGTGAACGTATGCGAATCGCCTACTGCCGTTTGCTCACCGGCGAACGCAAAAGTATCGTCCTTCACAATCCGGCTAATGCTTCCTTTTATATAAAAAGGTTCTCCTGTCAGCGTCATATAAATCTTGCCATTATGCGGTGTGTAAATTTCTGTGTTCCCCATAAAATCCGTAATTTCCAGATTATTGTTCGTTTCAATTACGGCACCGGTTTCCTTCTGTGCCCATACAACTCGGAGAGCTTCGCCGCCTTGCGTAAACAAATTACTTTTTATCGGGTCGCCAAATTGCTCGATCTGCTCGAATGCCGCACCTGCAAGCTGCCTGCTCATTGCAGCATAACTCGCATAGGCTGGCTTTGGTGTATAAGCCCCCATAGGGTCATCCTTATGCCGGACCAATCCAAAATTATGTTCGTTGTAATCGCTTTCAAGACCGTCATTCATGAAATCGTACCAGGACATCCGTTCTACTCCGAGCCCCATTCCCGTTACAAATCCGCGAGGCAAATAATTGGCCTGTGTCTTCTCATCGACACCTTTGGCGGATTGGTGTGTCGGCGAACCAAATTCCGTCACCCAGATCGGTACAAGCTTGCCGTCATTGTATTGTTTAATCAAGGTTTTCAGGCCTTCTAATTTTGCAAATACTTCGTCAGGAGCGTTCGGATCCATATAGGTCTGTACAGACACTGCATCCAAATATTTCAGGCCGGCATTCTTGTCTTCACCTTCTCCTACGCCTTTCAGTACACCTTCGATCCAGTTCAAGTCGACGCCCCCTGAGACGATACCGACTACCGGCACATCAGGATACGCTGGCTTGACTATGTTATACGTCTCCTTCATCAGCTTGTAGTAATAGTCCGGCTGTGAATTGGCAGGACTGTTGCCCCTTTTGCCAAATCCTCCGTTGAATTCATTATATACGTTGAACCCGATGAGCTGATCCTTGTAATGACCCACATAGGCCTTCGCATATTCAGCAAGTCCTCTTCTACCTTCATCCGTGAAGGGTGTGCCATTGTTATCGTAGAACGGATTATTGAATGCCGCCACCAAGAGAAGCTTAAGCTCATTCTCCGCAAGCTTGTTCATGTAGTCATCCGGTGTAGGTGAAAAAGTATAAACGCCTTTTTCCTTTTCAATACTGGTCCATTCCATGCCATCCCTAACGAAAGACGCGCCCATATAGCGGATAAGCTTGGTTAGTTCTTTACTCCAGCCAGAGGCAGTCCAGTTCAGATGAGTGCTGACGCCAAATGGCGACTCGCCATTGCCGGGCGGCAAAACCGAGGAAATGACCGCGTAAGCTGTTTTTCGGACGAGCGGTTCGCTCCCGGGCTGCTCAGCGGAAACATCCAGCGTAAAATAGCCCAATTTTGTGAAAGGCACCGTTATTCTTGCTGTTCCACCTATGTTTTGTTCTGTCCCTGAGGATACATGGGATCCGTAAACGTCATAAACCGACCATTGTACCGTCGGCCTAACTGTTTTCACATCAAACGTGATTGATTCATTCTCCAAAAATACATTGCCAAGTGTCGTCTGTTTAATGTCCAACTCTGGCCACCAGTCCCCTAATCGGGATGTAACCTGATCCACAAGAACAGTCGCTGTAGTCCCACCATTCTTAATATCAAATCGATCGAAGAGTATCATTACAGCTTCGGCTGGTTTGTGCCATATCCCGTCATTGGCGCCATTCCAATAAGTAAATGATTTTGATCCCATTTGACTAACTACAACCTGCTGCCAGTCTGATGTATTTTTCAATTCAATACGCTGTTGAAACGTTTGCCCCGTTGAATCTGTTGTTCGTATGCGGATTGACTTCAATTCCGAGGTTTTGACCCAAAACGCAAATTGTTCAATGTCTAGGTCATCCACCTCTTTTTTTATGGACACATATGGCGATCCCGTAGGGCTTTTACTGAAATCTGCTATTAATTTGCCCATATATTTTCCTTTGTAACTCTCAGCTGACTCGATCACATTGTAGCTTCCCTTTACGGCAGGCGTATCACCGAAAGCAAAGAGCCAATTGTCATTCGGTTGCTCAAAGTCACTGATTAAGTGATCAAAATCTACTGGCGGAGCAGTTACTTGAGCTGTGATCTGATCAAGCAAAATAGTGGCATTTAACGCCCCATTCTTTATATCAAATCGATCGAAGAGTATTGATATGGCTCCGGCTGGTTTGTGCCATATCCCGTCGTTAGCACCGTTCCAATAAGTAAATGATTTCGATCCCATTTGACTTACTACAACCTGCTGCCAGTCTGATGTATTTTGCAATTCGATACGCTGTTGGAACGTTTGCCCCGTTGAATCAGTTGTTCGTATGCGGATTGACTTCAGATCCGAGGTTTTGACCCAAAACGAAAATTGTTCAATGTCTAGGCTATTCACCTCTTTTTTTATGGCCACATATGGCGAACCTGTAGGGCTTTTACTGAAATCTGCTATTAATTGCCCCATATAGTTTCCTTGGTAACTATCAGCTGATTCGATCACATTATAGCTTCCCTTTACGGCAGGCGTATCGCCAAAAGCAAAGAGCCAGTTATCGTTCACTTGCTCAAAATCACTGAGTACATAATCAAAATCTGATGTGATGTTCTCGAGTTTTTCCGGCTGATCCTCTGCAGAAGCCTGACTGGGAGTGTTATAGAAAAATAGATTAGTCAGTAAAGCCATTATAAGAACAATAGTTAGTCTTTTAATTAGAATGACCTCCTTATTTATTGCCTCTCAGCATTCGTGAGGCAAACAGAACATGGGTTTTCTTGGATCACATACATCCTCCTATTTTTATAGGAGGATGTATGTCGTTTATCCTTTGACAGCAGAACTGGAGAACCCTTGAATAATATACTTCTGGCCAATAAAGAAGACGATAAGCAGCGGCACGACTCCTGCTGTGGCGGCAGCCATCATCATGTTATAGTCCACTCCCGCTTCCAGCATAAAATTCTGCATACCAAGCGGAACCGTAAACAGTCTTTTGTCCAGCAAGAAAATCAAAGCGTTTTCATAATCGTTCCACGTCCATGTAAAATCAATGATAGCGAAGGTTGCCAGAACCGGTTTGGAAAGCGGTAGAAACAATTGAAAGAAAATTCGGAAATGGCCGGCTCCGTCAATGAAAGCCGCTTCAGATATTTCATGGGGGATGCTCATAAAAAATTGCCGAATCATAAAGACGCCAAATACTGTAAACAAACCCGGAAGTATAAGCGCCCAATGCGTGTTGTAAATTCTCATCCATTCAAACATGATAAATTTAGGAACAAAAAGCACTTGTTGTGGAATCATCATAAGACACAGATACAGCACAAAGATAGCGTTCCTTCCCTTGAATGGAATGCGGCTGAAGCCATATGCGGCAAAAGCGGCAAACAAGGGGGCTCCGACCATTAAAATCAAGGATATCTTCAGCGAGTTTAAATAAAATAAAAGAAATCCGTCTCCGGCCGTCCAGACCTTAAAGTGGTTAACCCATACAGGATTGAGAGGAATCCACTGAATTGGATAAGTGAAGACGTCCTTTGCTTTCTTAAACGAGGTGCTGATCATCCAGATCATTGGCGACAATAGCAGCAGACTGGCTAATGCCATTAGGATTGTATTAAAACCTTTGATCACTCGTTCTCTGATTATTCTGACATTTCTTGTACCCATTGTGCGTCTTCCTCTCCGTTAGTAATGAACCCACTTTTTCTGAACAGCCCACTGAATAAGCGAGATGCTGAGGATGATCAGGAACATGGTCCATGAGACGGCCGAGGCATATCCCATTTCATAAAAATTGAATGCTTTTTTATAAGCGAAAATAGAGAAAACCGTCGTACTATTAGCAGGACCTCCTTGAGTGATAGCGTAAATCATGCCAAAACCTTTAATGGAGCCTATGAAGCCGGTAATCATCAGAAAAAAGGTGGTAGGACTAACCAAAGGAAATATAATTAGTCTCAGTAACTGCCCGAACGTTGCTCCGTCCATCTTGGCAGCTTCTAACTGCTCCGAAGACATTTCCTGCAGCGCGGCCAAATATATAATCATGTTGTACCCGATGCCGCCTGCTGTCATCATGACCAGCACAGCATACATCGATGTATCTGGAGAAGCGAACCACAGGGGAGGATCACTTACACCAACAGAACGCAGGAATGCGTTAATCGGACCGTTGGTGGGCTGAAACAGCACCATCCAGACAAAAGCAATTGCGATGCCGCTAGTGAAATACGGGGCAAAAAAGAACGCCCGCAGCGTCTTCTGAAAATAGGTTCGATTGTTGAGCATGACCGCAATCAAAAATCCGAGCATAATAGAAATCGGTACGGGGATCAGCACCAGCAAGGTGTTTTTGACCGATACAGCAAACAAATCGTCTTTCACCATCATCCTGAAATTATCCAATCCGATAAAACGCGGGCTTTGCCCGCTAGCGAATACCCAATCCGTAAACATCAAATAAAAGGAGAACAGGGCCGGAACGAGCATAAATATCATCATTCCGATCAGATTGGGAGCAATGAATACATAACCAATCATCCTCTGCCGCTTCATCCAGCTCACGATTAGTCACCGCCTTTCTCTCTGTATTATTTTTAGTTCCAAGCAACATGCAGCTTGCGACCAAGGGGTAGCGGCGCCAAAGCCCCGCCTCCACCTGGCCTAGCAGTGTTACTTAGATGACTCTTGCAAATTCTTGTTATGCACCCTCGCTAACTCCTTCGCGCCTTCCTCAGGAGACAGCTTTTGGGAAAATACATTGTCGTAGATTGACTGCTGTTCACTTGACGTTTTCCGATCCAGACGACTCAGGCCTAGCGGAAGATCCCCGAACATGACCCGCTTAATCGATTCTAGGTCATACGTGTCCTCTACACCCTTAAACATAAGGGCGACAGCCTCATCGACTGGAAAGTCCTTGGATGAAGGAACTCTTCCGCCTGCCGCCATCGGCAGCATTCCGCCGTCTGCATACCACTTGATGAACTTCCAGGTGGCTTCCGGATGCTTAGTTCGGGGATTTATGGAAATCACGTCTCCCAAACCGCCGGCGTTAATATAATCGCTCTGATCCTTGTTAATCTTGGGAGCAGGTGCCGCCGCCGCCTTGAACGTACGCGGAAATTCTTTTACATTATTAGTTGTGCGGAAAATCTGGTTCGTGGAGAATAACATCGCGGTTTCTCCCTTCACAAACATTTGATCCAAAGCAGGCTTTGAGGTGATCTGCTCCGTATGAGGCATCAAGCTTTTATCTGTGAACATCATGTCCGAATAAACCTGAAGCGCTTTGACCGTCAACGGATTGTCGAAAGCTGAAGTACCGTCCGGATTCGTTAGCTGCAGGCTTTGCTTCTGCATGGAACCGTTGATTGGTACATTGAAATAATAATCGCTTTGCGCTAATCCCCAAACGTTGTCACCCTTCAGCTTGGCGGCATAATCCTTTAACTCATCCAGTCCCCATTCTGTCGGAACCGGCAATCCCTTGGCGTCGAGCATATCCTTGTTTAACCAGACAAAGGACAAGCCCTTCTGGGTAGGTACACCATAATACTTGTCGTCAATCTTCCACAAAGCGGCGCCTTCGCCCATTTTTTCTTCCACGTTGTAGTCGGAGAAAGCGCTCAAATCAAGCGCGTTTCCTGCTTTGATCCGCTTCTCGTAAAGACTGATATCATAGCTAATGTACATATCTACAGGCTGGCTGGATATGAGCGCTGTATCCAGCTTCAGATTGCCAGCATCATCATTGACGAACCGTACGTATTCCAGCTGAATATCTGAATTTTCTTTATTCCAGTTGTCGACAACCTCTTGCGGGCCATTCTCTGCCGGCACGGCTCCCCACAGAGTCAGCTTGATTGGGTCTGCGCTTGCCGCCTTGCCGGGCTCTGCGTTAGAAGATGCTTCCGGTGATTTCGCTCCTCCATTACCATTATTGTTTCCGCCACAGCCAGCAAGCATCAGAGACACCGCCACTATTGAAATCAAGCCTGCAACCAATCTCTTTCTGTTTCTCATCTTTCTTGTAACCTCCCTAATCGGATGTTTAATACATCCCAACTATATCAACTCGCTCTTGGGTCTATAAGAGACGAAACTTGCGGATTGGCTGTATAAAACTTATATATTGTTCTCTTTCCTAAAGGAGCTGGGTGTTTGTCCAACCAAGCGCTTGAACACTTTGATGAAGTACGCATCGTCAGCGAAGCCCGTCTGACTCGCGATCTCTTCTACACTGAGCTTGGAATGCACCAGCAGACGTTTGGATTGTTCAATACGAATGTTTCGCAAATAGGCGATTGGCGTCAATCCCGTTTTTTTGCCGAATACGGTGCTCAAATAGTCTACATTGATTGCTACCAGACTAGCCAAATCCGTAACTTTAATGTTTTCCCTGTAATGCTCCAGCATATATTGAATCACCCGGTTCACCTCTGGATGGTCTGTATAGCTTATATGCTCCTCTTGCTTCTGCCTAATAAGCTCCCGTATTGCTTGCTGCATAAGCGCAAGCAGCGATTCATGGCTTACGGCAGAGTAGATGTCTGTCCGATCCTCCGATTTCCGTCCTGCCAGCATCGTCACAACATGAAGCAGATGGGCTGCTCGTTTTTTCACTTCCACATGAGAAAATGACGAGTCTTTCATACACGACCAGATCAGCGTTGCTGCCTCCGTGCATTTTGGTTCATTCCTCTCTTCAAAGCAGCGAATCAACTCAGCCTCCAGCTCCTCGATTGGCACCTTCACGTGTTTCTCCCCTATCGGATCAGTATCACGACCGTACCAATCGCCGTTTAATTGATTCAGCGCATGCAGCCRATCATCGGACAAACGGGACAAGTTGCTAATAGGCGTTGTTTCAATCATCCGCTGGGACAGGATCTGGCTGACCGATTCTGACTTATTCTGAAAACTCCAGCAAAAGAAAGTTGTCTGACCCGCATCATGGAAGGTTTGGACCAGCAGATATTTTTCCGGCCGGATTCCAACTTGATCCATGCGAGCAGGTGCGGCACCGTTTAGAGTGACTACAATCTCTAATCTCAGACTGCTGAATTTCTTCACCGTCAAGACAAGCTCCGCTGCATCTGCCTGAGCCGATACTCCTGTTCCCAAAATAACCGCCCACGTGCGGTGATAATAAGGTAAAAGCGCCTCTCCGACCCCTTTAAGCTCTGCAAGCAAATCCTCCTTGATTCGTGCCAAACTTTCCAGCAAAACATCATCATTTAAGGATAGTTTCAGCAAATAGTTGGAAGCTCCGTATTGAAGCGCATCCCGAGCATAATCGAACTGGTTCATAGCCGTCAGCATAATAAAGCGGCTACGTATACCGGCTTTCCGTGTTTCCTTCAGCAATTCGATCCCGTCCATTCCAGGTATAACTATATCGGCGATGACGACATCCGGCTTCAAATCCACAATAGCCGAAAGCGCCTCATTGCCGTTGCCCGCTTCGCCGACAACACAAAAACCATGGCTTTCCCAGTCCAAAATTTCTCTAATGGCTTCACGAACAAACACTTCATCTTCCACCAATAAAATCGTCCACATGTCCGTCATCTCCTTTCTGTGAATAAGGCGCTGCAATCAATAATGGCATACGTATTCGAACGAGGGTTCCTTCCGCGCCCGATATAAGTTCAATCACACCCTCACGCTTAAAGAGCAGCTCCAGCCTTTCTCTTAAATTGCTTAGTCCAATCCCGTGTCCGCTGCGTCTCCCCTTATTGCGGGCTGCCTCTTCCATGCCAATTCCGTTATCTTCCACTTCCAGAACAAGCTCGCTCCCCTCCGCTCGCGCCCTGACCCATATGGTGCCACGACCTTCAGACATATTAAAGCCGTGGGCGATAGAGTTTTCTGTCAGAGGCTGCAAACTAAATTTGGGAACAAGCGCATACTGTACCGATTCCTCTGTTTCATATTCGATTGTAAATTGTTCTCTAAATCGAAACGCCTGTATGGATTCATAGGATCGCAGCAAAGTGATCTCTTCTTTAAGTGGAATCAGCTCAATATCGGAATTCAGACTAGCCTCCAATATTAAGCCTAAAGAAGTACAAATACCCGCAATGGCGTCCTGTTTCTCTTTTCTTGCAATCCATTTGACAGTGTTCAACGTATTCAAGAGAAAATGCGGGTTCATTTGGTAGAGCAGCATTTGAAAACGGACTACCTGCTTTTGCCGCTCCTCCTGTTTCAGCTTAGCAATTAGCAGAACAACATCATCAATCATTCGGTTAAAGCTATCGCTTAGCGAACGAATTTCATCTGTTGCACCTTGGTTGATCGATATTTTAACATTCAGCTTCTTGTCCGACGCCTCTTCCATGCTTCGTTTCAAAACATACAACGGCTTCGTTATTCGAGACGCCAAAAAGAAGGTTACCGTGATGAAAACGATTACCAGAATAATGAGAAACATATAGATCATCAGTCTTAATTGCTTCACTTCACGCTGAAGCTCACTTAAGGGCATTTGACTAACGACATACCAATCCAGCTCCTCCACATAACTGTAATTGACTAGTGACAAAGCGCGTTCATCTTTGTAATGTCCATTTTTTGCATGTGAAGAAATGATCCTTTTCATGCTGTCGACACCGAAAGCAGATTCCTTATTTTGCAAAATGATTTCTTCTTGCCCGGTAAAAATCGTTAGATCCTGATTGACCGGATTATCTTTTAGCGTATTGTTGAACCATTCCTGAATGTTGATGCTGATACGTGCTAATCCATAATTTCCCCGCAGCTCGTCGTCCAGCATCGTATACAGACTTAGCAGCTTACTTCCTTGACTTCCTCTTACATCATTCCAGTCGTTCGCTACCCATCGGTAAGGACGCAAGCCGATTTGCAGCTTATTTTGCCACTCCTGCAATTCTTTYCGTTCGTTTGTCAACTGGTCATTGGGAGCATAGGAGGTGTATACATTGCCATTACGGTCGATAAAACGAAAATACAGCTCCGTCTGATGGAAAAAAAAGCTGTTGTTGATTCCGAACATTTTGCTTTCTATTATTTTCTTTCGTACAAAAGGATCATATCTATCAGGGGCGTGCATAATCTGGATCAGACTTTCATCCTGGCTCAGCATGGTATTCGCTTTATATGAAAATGCCATCATATCCGTTAAGGATATATAAACCTGCTGCATACGCTCAGACATGCGGTCGATCATATCATTCTGCCGAATCGTTTCGAAATGCTGGAAAAGATAATAAATTGCGATGCACAAAGGAAGCATCAGTAGTGTGATATACGCGATAAACAGTCTATATTTCAACGTATTTGGGAGCCATTTTCTCCTATATTGCATCATTTGTGTATCATTCACTCCTCATATCGTTTTTGAGCCTATCAAGCGCACCTTTCATTTTATCACACTCAAAAACTGAACCAGCAGATTAAAAACTTGTATTTTTATATAACAATTCTTAGAAATTGAGCACTAAAGAGCTTCATCTCGTCTAACAGGCTTATCCAGCTTGGGTTCTCCTAGACTTGATTTAATTGCTGATGAAGGTAACTCAATGATGACGTTTAGCAATGGATTCAGACAGTGTGCTCCCTCATTCGATACAGCTTTCTCAGTTCAATCCTTCCACACGCGCTGACGCTGTGGTTCGCTCATTGGGCATTCCAACATATAAAAAAAATCACGCCCAATGGACGTGATTTTTTTATTGGTGCAGTCTAAAGGTGAGTCAGCACTAGCCTCATCACATTAAAATACTTACATTTTCATCCGGATAGTTCTGTAAATTACATTAACTTATCCTTTCACAATTTTGAAAGAAATCCTAAGAACTTATTTTCATAATAAGAATGGAAGCATTTGAATTGATTTGAGATCCCCCGGCATTGGTTTGTAAAGTAACGCTAGAGGCGCTGGAATGATTTCTTAAAGTTAGTACATCACTAGCGGCAGCAGTAATAATAATCATGCCTGGGTTAGATTGAGTACCAGCACCCGAACCATATACACTTCCGCCAACAGGGGCACCATTCTGATACAAGGTAAATTGATTACTTTCTACTGCAGTTACAATATAATAAACGGCATAGTCTCCAGCGTTATTTATCATAATTTGTGATGTATTCGGTGTATGGGTGATGTTATTTAGATTACCATTGCTATCGAAAATAATATCCGTTTCAACCGCCACTGACTGGCTACCTGTATTGAATACATAACCATAAGCTGACAACCCTTCACCTGTCGCTCCTGTTGACCCCTCACCTGTCGCTCCTGTTGTTCCCGTTACTCCTGTTGTACCCGTTGCTCCTGTTGCTCCCGTTACTCCTGTCGCACCCGTTGCCCCTGTCTCACCTGTCGCTCCCGCTACTCCCGTTACTCCCGTTGCACCCGCTTCTCCTGTTGCTCCTGTTGACCCCGTTGCTCCTGTCTCACCTGTTGCTCCTGTTGCACCCGTTACTCCTGTCGCTCCTGTAGACCCCTCACCTGTCGCTCCTGTTGCTCCTGTTGGCCCCGTTGCCCCTGTCTCACCTGTTGATCCTGTTTCACCTGTCGCTCCACCTGGATTTCCTGTTGGACCTGTTGCTCCTGTAACCCCAGTTGCCCCTATTGATCCTGTCACACCTGGATCACCTGTTGCTCCTGTTACTCCTGTCGCTCCTATGACTCCTGTTGCTCCTGTTTCACCTGTCGCTCCTATGACTCCCGTTGCTCCTGTTGACCCTGTTGATCCTGTTTCACCTGTCGCCCCACCTGGATTTCCTGTTGGACCTGTTGCTCCTGTAACCCCAGTTGCCCCTATTGATCCTGTCACACCAGGATCACCTGTTGCTCCTGTTGTTCCAATTGGACCTATCATTCCTGTCGCTCCGGTTGCTCCTGTAACCCCAATTGCTCCTGTTGCTTCTGTTGCTCCTGTAACTCCGATTGCTCCTGTTGCTCCTGTCGCCCCTGTGACTCCTGTTGCCCCCGTTGCTCCCGTTTCTCCTGTTGCTCCTGTTGCTCCTTTAACACTCGCTGCTCTTCGCCTTGCTTTGACATTTACTATAACTTCCTGTCTAATACCGCACTTACAATGCCTTTTCTTACACTTTTGGCATCGTTTTTTTCTAAATTGAAAATGCCTGTGATTGTAACGAGCAAAACGTTTTTTTACTGTTATCTTCTTCAGTATTCTCATCTCCTTAGCTGCACCATATGAATCAAAATAGTGTCAGAACGCCATTATACAAAGCCTTCCTAAACAGCGATAACCAAGGCAATATCATATTAGACTAATCCTTGATCCCATCCCTGACTACGACCGTTTTCCCTCCAGAACTGGTTTCACATCTACACTATTTATTAATAAGGACGAGTCAGCGCCGCTGGCTTGTCTAGCCCATTTGAGAATCAAAAGTTTGGTTAGCTTATCGATGTTTTGAATCTTCACTTACTAAGCCACGCCAAATAAACAAGTAAATTGGGCTGGTGTTATTTTTAGCAGCTTCGGATTGCTTGAGCCATGTGCTGTTACACTCCGCACACTTTAAAAACAACTCAACCAGTAAGCTCCGTTTTTAATTTAAATAATCACATCTCTCATTGAGCAATTACTTACTCTGTCATTTAACATAAGGCACTGTATATCGTATGAAGGACATTCGTATAGGGCATGGGCCAATGTTCTAAAATGAATTTTATTACATGATGGTTTGTTCCTTGGAGACCTTTTCACTCCCCACTCGGACTGCATCCCGGAGATCGTCCCCCTGGCATTCTATACAAAAAAAACGCCACCACGCTTAGACACTCCTTCAAAACAGTTTGGTCATCAATTGCTTATTGCCTTCTTCAAACCCTCCTCCTGAAATAAGTCAATCCTCTCGCCAATTCGACTCGATTAAGTATGCCAAACTACGATAAACAAGAAACAAACAGACTCATCCATAAATTTCTTGTTATTGACATGCGAATGGTTTCAATGATATATTGTGCATGCACAACATACACAATCCGCAAAGGAGTTGATTATATGCTTGCGTTAGAAATTAAAAATTTAAATAAAAAATATGAGCATTTTCATTTAAAAGACGTATCTTTTCAACTGGAAAAGGGTTATATTATGGGATTTATCGGAGCCAACGGCGCAGGAAAAACAACGACAATAAAAGCCATTTTGAATTTGATTCATAAGGATAGCGGCGAGATTAGTATTTTGGGCAAGGAGATGACCAAACACGAGCTCGAATTAAAACAAGAAATCGGCTCTGCCTTTGGTGACATCAATTTCTATACTCGAAACAAAGTCAAAACATTAACTAATGTAATCAAAAAGTTTTATCATAATTGGAATGATGAAGCCTATTACAATTATCTCAAGAGATTTAATTTGAATGAAAAGAAAAAAATAGCTGAATTATCAACCGGGATGAAAGTGAAATACAGCTTAGCCATCGCTTTATCACACGGCGCAAAACTGCTTATTCTTGATGAACCAACAAGCGGACTTGATCCGGTGGCAAGGGACAATTTATTGGATATTTTTCAAGAACTAGTGGAAGATGGTGAAATCAGCATCCTGTTTTCCACTCATATCACAACTGATTTGGAAAAATGTGCCGATTATATTACTTTTATCGATAACGGTCATATTATCAACAGCTCTGAGAAAGAAGAATTTATTGATACCTACCGCTTGGTGAACGGGAAAGAAGAACAATTGGATTTGATAAAAGACCAGTTAATTGCCTACAAAAAGAATTCATTCGGCTTTACAGCCTTGATCCATACTAAAGACTTTGATCCCTCTTGGAATATTAAATCAACTTTGCCTAGTCTTGAGGAGATTATGATCTATTTCGCGAAAAAGGAGATTGTGCATGTATAATTTACTAATGAAAGAATTAAAGCTAGGCGTAAGCCCATTCTTTTATATCATGCCTTTTTTGACGGGTGCTTTAATGCTAATTCCCTCATGGTTATATTTCCTTGTCATCCTCTACTTCTGTTTCCTAACGATACCGAATATGTTTGCAGGGTATAAATCTCAGAATGATTTGATATTTACAAACATGCTGCCTGTAACCAAAAAAGACATTGTAAAAGCAAAGGTATACGTTATTGTTATCCTGGAATTAATGCACATCATTGTTGCCATGATATATGGTTTGATTACTATTCGCTTATATCCAAATCTGACCTATTTTTTCTTCAAACCGTCCTTTGGTTTTTGGGGACTATGCTTCGTTATGATTGCAATCTTCAACATTATCCTTATATCGATGTATTATAAAACAGCCTATAAATACGGCGCAGCAACGATTGTGTCCATTACAGCTGCGATACTGTTTGCAGGAGGCGCAGAATGGCTCGGAATACAGAATTCATTTGTGTATGATCTTTTCAAAGGAAATGGTACTGATCATTTGGGAATTCATCTATCCATCTTGTTCTCGGGCATCGTCATATTTGCGATATTTACGATAATCGCTTATCATATTGCAATCAAACGTTTTCAGAAAGTGGAAATTTAATGAACATAGCTATTTCGAACTCATCTGATAAACCGATCTATCAGCAGCTTTTCGAACAAATTAGCGCACAAATTCTAAAAGGTGAACTAGAAAATGGTTACAGCTTACCTCCCATACGACAAGCCGCCACAGAGCTTCGTGTTAGTATCATTACCGTAAAAAAAGCGTGGGAAGAACTTGAACGGCTTGGATTGATTTATACCGTAACCGGCAAAGGCTGTTTTGTAGCCGAGCTCTCCCCTGATGAGATGCTGCAAAAACGCAATGAAATGATTATGAAGCAAATGATTATTGACACTTCCTATTACAAAACCTTCGGCCTTACTTTAGAGGAAGTTTTCGAGATTTTGAAGGAAATTTATTGAATAGGTTTAAAACAAACCAACCACGTCCTATGGGCGTGGTTGATTTGTTTTATTGGTGAATTCCACTATCCTTACCCAAATAGATTGGACAGTTCATCTGCATATAATAGCACTACTGCAGCAGCTATTAAAAGATTCAATATGGCAGGGAATATTTTTCCGATTTGATGTTTGACTCTGAAATGCGTGAGGCACGCCAATAGCATCATGACGCCCACCAATAATGCGGTCCATGCCGCAATCCCCGCATACCAATAGCCGACAATGAGTCCTATGCAGGCAACAATTTGAACGTAGCCCGTAATGACGCGAAACCATTGAGGAAGTTTAATCGAATCAAACAGTTCAACCTGATGTTTTGCTCCAACAATCTTGCTTCCTCCAAAAAAAGCCATAGAAAAAAGCAGCCAACTTTGAAGAACAATGGCTAGTATATGCATTTAAAATACTCATCCTTTCTATTTTTTAATCAGACACCATTTGGTGTCCTATTTCATAATAGTACACCCACATATGTCTTGTAAAGCATTTATTACGATGTAATTTATGAAAATTTTATCCATTTAACGGTTTGGATTCTTAATACTCCGCATGCCAGCTCATCATAAAACATGACGCTTTTATTTTGGCAATATTTTAATGGTGCATCTCCTCATAAGCTATCCACCTAATGAACAGAAAACCACGTCCGATGGACGTGGTTAATTTGTTTAGTATGGTGGAGCCTAATGGGCAGTAACCCCCCTGACCTTATCGCTTTACAGGAACTAATTAAATCAGTGAACTTTTTTCATACTCATTTCCTTTCATCATTTACGGAATCACTTGTCTTAAGTCTAATGGTCATCAATACATCTTCCCAATAAAGCTTCATTTGTTCACGCGTATTCGGATGATCCAGATTTTCTTGATGGAAACTGATCGTTGTTTTGTCAGGTTTATCGGATAGCACCCGGATTTGCAGCGTCGATGGTTTCTCCCATTCGTTCTTCTCCCACTTTAAGCGAAGCTGCTGAAACGGTTTTACAACCCTAAATTCGCCAGAAATACCTTCAGGAGTCGTAAAAGTCTCTCCCTTGTGCAAATTTAAGAAAGATAGGCTGCCGAGCCATAATTTCAGCCCTTCGGTAGAGGTGAGAAACGCCCAAGCCTCTTCTTGCGAAATCGGAAACGTTCTCCGAACACCAACTTGATAACCCACCGATGCCGTTTGACCAACTATTTTGCCTGATTCGGAATATTGTTTATTACTCAATGCAACACCTCCCAAATGGTTGTTGGTACTCACTAACTAATGCTTAAAAACTACGGAGTCAGAGCTCTAACAAACAATTCAATGCTCGATTGCATAAAATTTTGCTGGGTCACCTTAGTGATGGATGACGCACCAAATAGCTGTGTTATGAAAGCTCCATAATTCATCCACATGAAGGTAATGGCCTGTGTTTCCGCATCGGTTGCAATCAGTTTGTTCTTTTCCTGCATGTCTGCAAAATAATTCGTCAATAGCTCCAATAGTTTCCGCGGATGCTTCTGCGCTTTCTCACGAATCTCGGCCAGCTCGTTGTCACTCAAGACAATGAGAAACAGTTTACGGTTTCGATCCATGATCTCATGATACATTTGGCTTATCATGAGCAAGTCCGCTCTCAAATCCCAAATTACTTTTTCATGAAAAATCTTAGTCATTTCAATCGAATAATGATAATGATCGACTGCTTTGTCCAGTAGATTTTGCTTGCTTCCAAAATTGCGAAACAAGGTCATTTCGCTGACGCCTGCCGCTGCAGCTATCTCCTTCGTTGATACGCCTTTGTAGCCTTTCTCAGCCATTAAATCAATTGCTGCCAGCATCAGCTTGCTTTTATTGTCTGTGGTCATCCCGTTCTCCAAATCCTCATTTATTTTAGTAGATCTCAGACATTTATAGTTAGTACTCACTAACATAATTTCTTTTAGAATATCGTTAACTTTCAGAAATGTCAACAGGCTCTTTGAATCTTGATTTAATCGCTGATGAAGCCAACTCGGCGAAAAGTTATTGCGATAAATTCAGACACCATTTTCCTCTAAGTGGCAATGCCATAGAAATTTTCGAACCACCAAATAAATATGGATTGCTCGATAAGAGTATTTTTGGATCTACTAACTCACTCCAATGACTGATATGCTTGCGAAAATAAATGAATTGAAGGAGTGGTTGAGAATGGATATGGTTCGTTACAAGATTAGAGAGGTGCTCGATAGCAACAAAATTGAAGCTTTCCTGAGCAAAGCACGAATTGGCCATCTAGGCATGGTTGATGGTCAGCTGCCCTATGTTGTTCCGCTCAACTTTGTTTGGGCAAATGAGAAGCTTTATTTTCATGGTGCCGGAGGCGGGAGACGCAATCAGGTCATGAGTGTAAACCCTGAGGTTTGTTTTACGGTTTGTGAAGAATATGGAACCATTACTGATCCAGTACCGGCTAAGACAGACACAGCCTATATGAGCGTCATGATTTTCGGCAAGGCCGAGCTCATCGTGGATCTGGACGAAGCTACATATATGTTGCAGGAAATGCTCAACAAATATGTGCCTGGTTATTATAACCGCCCATTGTCCAAACAGCATGTAGATAAATACAGGTCTGCTGTTTTCAATACATCTGTTCAGGTTTACCGAATTGATCCCCATCAAATAACAGCAAAAGAAAATCCGATTGAGGCAGAAAAAATGTACAAGTAAAAAATTCTAATGGATGACTATACAGAAAAAACATTGCGCATAGTCTGTGCGTTTCCAGAAAGAAGGCTGAACAGACATGGTCCATTTCGTTGAACAAAATCTTAGATCCGTAAAGGATCAGATGGAATTGGCTTGCCAGCACTCAGGACGCAAGAAAGATGAAGTAAAGCTTTTGTTAGCGACAAAAACGGTTCAGCTTGAAAAGTTGCGCATTGCCATACAAGCGGGTGAAGTATTATTTGGCGAAAATAAAGCTCAAGAACTTCGTGAGAAATTCCCGCTTATGCAGCAGTCCAACCAAGTAGAATGGCATTTTATCGGACATCTGCAAACGAATAAAGTGAAGGACGTTGTTAAATATGTCACCCTCATTCATTCTGTGGATCGTTTGAAGCTCGGAAAAGCCTTACATCAGCAGCTCCTCAAAGAAAACAAAACTTTGGATATCTTGGTACAAGTCAATACATCATTTGAAGAAAGCAAATTCGGTGTTTTACCGGAATCTGCACTGGAGTTGGTTCAACAATTGTCTCATTTTGAAACATTAAATGTTAAAGGCTTGATGACTATTGGGAAACTGAATGCTACAAACGACGAGACTCGACATTGCTTCCGCTTATTAAAACAAATTCAATCACAGATTATAGAGAAGGAGCTGCCTAGGGTAACAATGGATATTCTCTCGATGGGCATGTCTGGGGATTTCAAGGTTGCTATTGAAGAAGGGGCAACCATTATAAGAGTAGGGACAAGCGTATTTGGCAAGCGATATTTACCGGATGAGTATTACTGGGATGAAACCGCACAACAGAATGATTAGGAGAGAGAATATGGATACAATATCATCTTCACTGCGCAGCCGTGATTTTATATCTCCTACCATAGCTGCTTTAATATCTGTCATTGTCAACTATGGCGGGACCTTTGTTCTCGTATTTCAAGCAGCCAAAGCAGCGGGTCTGAGCGCTGAAATGACTGCTTCATGGGTAATGTCGATCTCCGTTGGTGTAGGGATTACTGGTATTTGGCTAAGTTATCGATACCGTGAACCGATTATTACGGCTTGGTCCACACCAGGTGCAGCTTTTCTCGTTTCGGCATTAGCGGTAACCCCATATTCTGAAGTGATTGGCGCTTACATCATCTCTGCTTTAGGGTTTATTGCTTTGGGATTATCGGGAATGTTCGAGCGTTTCGTACGGCTTATTCCCTCAGGCATTGCTTCTGGTTTGCTGGCTGGCATTCTATTGAAGTTTGGTATTTCAGCCTTCGGTGGAGCGGAATTTGACCCGTTACTTGTCGTTGTCCTATTTGCTGCTTATGTAATATTAAAAAGGTTTACATCCCGTTACGCTATCATCGGTATTTTAATAATTGGACTTATCTACTTGATTAGTGTGAAAAATGTTGATTTCAGCAATATCAAATGGGCAATCGCAACACCTATATTTGTTGTTCCCGAGCTTTCATTTGATACTTTACTCAGCGTAGCATTACCTCTATTTGTTATTACTTTGACGGGGCAATATATGCCTGGAATGCTAGTATTGCGAAATGATGGATTTAAAACGAGTGCGAATCCGATTTTGACAGTAACCGGTTTAGGCTCACTCCTTGCAGCACCATTCGGGTCGCATGCTTTTAATGTAGCAGCTATTACTGCAGCGATTTGTACAGGTAAAGACTCACATGAAGACTCAAATAAACGTTATATAGCAGGAATTGCTTGTGGTATTTTTTACATTATCGTCGGCCTATTTGGTGTGACGCTAGCTGCTTTGTTTCTGATTCTTCCTGCCACCTTCATCGCGACGTTAGCCGGATTGGCCTTGCTTGGAACAATTGGCAGCAGTCTTGCAGGCGCTTTAATTGATCCCAAAGGACGTGAGACAGCTCTGATTACTTTTTTAGCAACGGCTGCAAATGTTACATTACTTGGTGTTGGCGGTGCATTTTGGGGTCTCGTTGCAGGTTTGGCCGCGCATGTTTTGATACATGGACATTTCCGCCAAAAATCATCCAGAATGAGTAGAATAAAACAAGCTCAGCAGAAATAGTAGGAAACATGATCATAAATACAGAGAAAGATCCACTCACCCAAGAGACGGAGATGTTCGAATTATAGCAGCATCTCCGCAAGACGATAAATCCCTTTTGTTATTGCTGACTCATCTACTTTAGCAAAACCAAGCACCCACCCTTTTCGATTACTTTCCAAACAATAATGGCTCAGCGGATAAACGCGTACTCCCTTTTCTAATGCTTGGTTCGTAAAGGCTTGTTCGTTAAACGAGTCTTCCGCTTCTAAAAACATGTGTAATCCCGTTTCTACGCCGCTTAGCTTGAAACGTTCTCCTAACCCAGATGAGCTAATGGCTTTCGACATCGCTTCATGTCTGCGCCGATATACGTTTCTGACCCTTCTCATGTGACGCATGAAATACCCATGTTCAATAAAGTGTGTAAGCGTTAATTGCTCCATAATCGGAAGGTGACGATAGGTTAGCTCTTGGACTTGTGCTAGCTGGCGAATGGCTTTTTGGGGTCCAATGATTGCGGATATTCGTATACCAGGAGCAATCATTTTTGAAAAACTCATCATATACAATGTGTTCTGAGATTGCTGGCTAAACAACGTAGGCAACGGGTCGCCACGATACCGAAATTCGCTGTCATAGTCGTCTTCCACAATCCAAAATTGCTGCTGAGCAGCCATATGTAGCAATTGTTGCCTGCGGGGCTCCGACATGATCACCCCAACTGCACACTGATGTGAAGGCGTAACATAAACAAGCTTTGATTGTGGATGAATGTGGTCTACCTGTAATCCGTAATCATCAACAGGGACAGGAACAACATTCATCCGCCGATATTTCATGGCCATCCATGCGGCGGGGAACCCGGGATCTTCTACGGAAACCGTTTCTCCTTCATTTAAAAGTGCTTGAGCGATCAAATCAAGGCTATGTTGTGCGCCCGAAGTTAAAATAATTTGATCGATATGCACGTGAACACCTCGCTCGAGTGACAGATAACGCCCAATCTGTTCGCGTAGTGGAACGAAACCATAAGCGTTGCCATATGTCCAACTGTCCAGGTCCGTTTCTTTCGAGGCTTGCAAAAATGAGTGTCTCCAGTTTTTCTGAAAATGTTGATCCAAATAAGGCTCATGCGGGCTGAAATCGATCTCAACATTTTGATATTCTTTGCCTCTAAACCAGCTCTGCAAATGACTGACTGCTTCGTTTAATAAAGGTAACTCTGGGGTGATAGGCCCTCGGGGTTTCACATCCTCTGTAAAACTTGTTCTGCTGGTCCAGTCACTCACCCTTGTTCCGCCGCGCCTTGAAGTAACCGTGTAGCCGCGACTAAATAATTCCTCATAAACAATCTGTATCGTTGAACGAGAGACACCCACTAATAGTGCAAGTTCACGAGAAGGCAGCAGCAACTCGCCTGGCTGCCATTTGCCGGTTGTGATGTTATGGATTGCTTGATCAAGCAGTTGTTGCCATATTGGACGCTTGTCCTCACGGTTAATTTTCAGCATCCTGTTCACCTCTAGTTGTATTCGGATTAATTTATGGATTGCTTAAATTTCTTCTAATAACCATTTAGCAACATTCGATTACTTGAAATACTATCATGCTTCTAGTTGCCCCAGCAATGTAGTTATAAAAAATCCGCTAAGTCAGGAACATCTGACTCAGCGGACAAGTACGCTCTATTTTAAACACTGTTTTCCCTGCTTATACATTAAATACACAAAAATGGAGTACCCTCTCTCTGCTTTATCTTATGTAAACTAAAACTTACCCTGATATCAAACCGATTCCATACCACAATACTACATTCAAATTTCTGCTCGCAATAAATAATTCGAGGTAGTTGAATTCTTGCCTCGGTTTCTACGATGACTACACAATGATGAAAATCTAGCTATAGAATTTAGATATGAAGCCTTTTGGAGTTTATTCCGAAAGGCTTTATTCATTATTTTCTAATGGAATATCATACACACAAAGATCAAAATAAAAAACGGCATCTCTGCCGTTTCTGTAGTGAAACTATCTAGGTATTCCGTTTCATCCCTAATCACATATTGTTTCCTACCAAACTTTTATCTTCGAAAGCCGTCGAGAGAACAATTAAGGTCGTTGAAAACCCGAATGGGCTGCACCTATCAAGAAAGTTGGTCATTGATTCTGTTGTTTCGGATAACACCTTCATATGTCAAGATTCCACATATCCGGTTTTTGCTGAATAGACCGCCTTGCTTCATCACCGTCCGTAAAACTGCTAACCTGCCAGCCTTCCTGTTTTAAGTAATAAGCAAGAATCTGATTCAAGTTCATATCATCCTCAACAAGATAAATCGTGTACATAGCGTGATCTCCTTCATGTTTCTGTGCTTAGTCTAACAAACGATTATCGCCAAAATACCAAAAAATTATGGGAAATTGTATGAAAAAAATATATAAATAGAAAACCATTGTCACAAATAAATAAACCACTTCAGCAGAAGTGGTTTGAATTTATGGTTTGGTGGAGACTAGCAGGATCAAGCCGTTGACCTCTTGAAATATGCCCTAGCCCGAACATCACACAGAGAAAACTAAACGCCAAACTGCTTTAAATGATGGTCCAAGTGCTTATAGATACCAATGCCCCACTGCTCGGAGGTAAGCTTGCCGAAAAAGGGGTGGGGATGAGTCGTGCACCTCTCCGGTCCATTTTGCTGAAATAAGTCGGTTTTTTGTTTCAATAATTCTCTTTCTTTCTCGAATTCTCTTTCATCTGTAAATTTAATAGTCGGGATCGTTGACATATTGCGAGGCAATGTCTTGTCATTATACATTATTGGTTTCACGAAACCTCCAATCACGATCCCAAGCCATCCTCTCTTTGGGAAAGAAACGCCCGAGGCAATGTCCTGGAATGCGGAGCAGTGAGCCAGCATTTGAGCAGCATTCATCTGCCCCCAATGTGGTTCTGAATGACCCTCTAACTTATCGATACGTGCTAAAATCTCGTTCGTATAGTTTCGATCAAAAATACTTTTCATTCATTGCCGTCCCTTCTCCTTAAATGAGCAGTTCATAGAAACCATATTGTTCAGAAATAATCCATATGAGAATCGGACACGCTAATCATCCGGCTTTCCAGTCGAGTTTGTCATGATTGCAGGTTACCATATTGAAAACCTTCTGTCGATCATCCACCTTCCACTACTTCCGAGCGATCGAAATTATAGGGATATTACACACCCTGAAACTCAAGCAGATCACTATTGCCATACAAAAAAAGACTTCTGCATCGCAGAAGTCTCATTTCGGATTAACAATATTTATGAGAATGTAAGAGGTCATCGGTTCAAGCGCAGTGTCTTAATCCACAAAGCATTCGTTGGACTTTTTTTATTTTTCGCGAATCCAAACCGTCATTTCGCCCAGCTTCCGATTACCCCAGAATGCGTATGGCACAGCAAAGATTGGGACGCTCTTCTTTTTTCGCGTGACCGGCCTGTACAGATCATCTTCCCAACAAAAATCTGAACGCAGCCCCTCTCCGGTTAACACGACAATACCGCCTAGAACGTCTTCCTTATATACCGCCATTAATTCAGAATCCTCGGGAAAGCTAATATCCGTAAGGTCCGGGCCGTTGTCCACTTCCTCCATACAATAAACGAGTGGACCGTATTGCAAAGCGATTTTGCCAGCATTCTCGTGCACTTTGGGGTTCGACTCAATACGCTCGACGATCATGGGGAAATACAGCTGGATCTCGTCGTTTTCCATCCATGTTCTGCTGATACGCGCATATCCGCTCTTGACGATCGTATCCAGCGCTTGCAAGTTCCCGTTTACCTTGATGTAAGGATCTCTACACCATGAAGGGATTCGGAAAGAAAGCGTGCAATCGGTCGGCTCATCCGTTTGCAGTCGGATCTGGATATTTCCGTCCCATGGATAATGAGTTTCCGTATGCAATATCAGCTTTCTTCCTTGAACATCGAATGTACTCTCATTGGAAGCATAAAGATGCATAGCGATGTCCGCGCCGTTTTGTGTAAAGAAGTAAGTATCCAAAGACGTTAGCAGCCGCGCAATATTAGGCGGACAACAAGCGCAGCCGAACCACGCTACACGCTCGGTTTTGACGTGCTGCATATCGTAACGGTATTGAGTTACAGCAGGATGAACCTCCAATGGGTTGACGTAAAAATAACGTTTGCCATCTAGCGACATCCCGCTCAGCACCCCGTTGAATAGAACCCGTTCCATCACATCCCCGTATCGGCTGTCAGTTTCAATCTGGAGCATTCTAAATGCCCACATGGCAAGTCCGATGGATGCGCATGTTTCCGTGTATGCCGTGTCATTAGGTAGATCGTAATCAATCGTAAAGCGTTCGGCATGACCTTGCGAGCCAAGCCCTCCCGTTATATACATCCGCTTGGAAGTCACATGAACCCATAGTTTGCGAAGCGCTTCGGTCAGCGTTGCATCTCCGTATGCAATCGCGAGATCCGCCATAGCCGAATACAAATACATGGCACGCACAGAATGTCCTTCTGCCGTTTCCTGCTCTCTTACGGGGGTGTGAGCCTGATGGTAATCCAGATCGAACCAGCGATCCTTGGAAGGTCCGCCGAACTCGGGCTCCTCCTTCAGGAAACTCGGCTGCTTTCCACGCTCCTCTACGAAGTATCGGCTCAAATGTAAATACCTTTGTTCTTTCGTTGCCTTGAACAGCTTTACGAGCGCGAGCTCAATCTCCTCATGACCACAGTACACCTGCATTTTATCCGAATCCGGACCCATAATCCGGTCTATATAATCGGCGTAACGGCACATCATATCCACAAAAGCCCGCTTGCCCGTGGACTCGTAATAAGCCACCGCGGCCTCGATCAGATGGCCCGCGCAATAAAGCTCATGCCCGAATGAAAAATCCTTCCAGCGCTGTTCCGGTGCAGCGACTGAAAAATAAGTGTTCAAATAGCCGTCTGACTGCTGGGCACGTCCCATCAGATCAACAACCGCATCGATGACGGTTTCGAGCTGCGGATTCGGAAAGTGCCGCAGGCTGTACGCAGCAGCTTCGATCCATTTGGCTACATCACTGTCCTGAAAGACCATTCCGTAGAAAGTTCCTGTCTGTTCTCCTGCCGAGATACGGAAGTTTTCTACGGCGTGACTCGGCTCCGCGCCTTCGATTTCATCGTTCAGCGCCTTCCATTGATAGGGAATCGTTTCCTGGATAGTTTGCCGAACCCTGGGCTGCCAAAATTGGTCATTAAGCCTAACATTCATATCGATAATTCTCCTTTCAATGGGACAAAGCGACAATGATCCGAACTAATTTTTCAATCCGGTCATCGTGATTCCCTCTACAAAATACTTTTGACCAATCAGGTAGAAAATGACTCCCGGAGCAAAGGATAAGCACGTGGCGGCCATCGTCATCGACCAATCTTGCTTTAATTGACCTCTGAAATTGGTGAGCCCCAACGCTATCGTGAATTTATCGCTCGAATTAATGTAAATCATCTGTTGGAGCAAATCATTCCACAAGCCGATGAAAATAAACAATGCGACGACGATCATGGCGGGCTTGATCGCTGGAATAATAATATTGAACAAGATGCGGAAGTATCCGGCTCCGTCAATCGTTGCCGCTTGGTCGAGTTCTCTCGGTATGGAGAGAATAAACTGTCTAATTAAAAAGATATTAAACGCGCCGCCTCCGCAAAAATATGGCAAAATCAATGGCAGATAGCTGTCATGGACCCCCAACCCCCGCGTCCATCCAATGTACAGCGGAATGAGCGTAACCATGGTAGGCAAAAGCATTGAACCGACACATAGGGTCCAGATCAACTGTTTCCCCCGAAACCGCAGCCTCGCAAAGGCATATCCGCACAAGGTGGCCGTAAACGTTCCCGCCAAACAGGAAGGAACGATGATTATCATCGTATTTCCTAGATATTTCCAAAATTTAAATACCTTCAGTGTATCTTCATAATTGGAAAACAACCAATTTCCCGGTAATAGTGACGGTGGATATTTGTAGATCTCGGGATTGGTCATCAGAGACGTACGAAAAATCCACCAGATCGGGAAGAGCACGATTAAAGCAAATAAAACAACGACTACAAACATAATCACGTTTATCGTTCGTTCACTGCGTTTCTTGCTCTTTAGTCTGACGTACGCTGCTTCACTCAATTGCCATCGCCTCCTTCAGAAAAGATCCACAGATTCGATGTCTTGAACAAAATACCGGTAAACGCGGCAAGGATGGCGAAAATTACAAAGGTCGTCGCACAAGCATAACCCAGCCTGTAATTGACGAAAGCCTGATCGTACATCAGATATGTCATGAACCTTGAAGAATTGCCCGGACCGCCATTGGTCAGAGAAAGGGCCGGTGTTATGACTTGGAGATTGGCGATCAGGCTCATCAACAAGTTGTAAAAGATAATCGGCGTCATGCAAGGCAAGGTGATATGCCAGAAGCGTTTCCATCCGCTTGCGCCATCCATCTCAGCCGCTTCATGATAGACGCTCGGGACGTTCTGAAGACCGGCCAAAAAAATAACGATCAAGTTCCCCGACAACCAGACCGCAATCAAGGAAAGCGAAGGAACTACCCATCTGGAATCCGCAATAAAGAGAATTTTGCTCAACCCGATTTCGGAGAGGAGAAAGTTGAAGAAACCGAAATTCGCCTCGTAAAGCCAGGACCATCCTACGTATATAGCAGCCGCCGGCAAAACGAACGGCACATAAAATACGGCTCTGAAAAAACCTCTTGCCGGAATTTTACGGTTCAACAGCATCGCGATGAAAAACGAATAAATCATGCTTCCGGCTACGGATAATACGGCGAAGTATACCGTCGCGATAATCGAATCTTTAATGTACGGATCGGTGGTAAACAGCTTGATATAATTATTGAGGCCAACAAATTCGGGGTTGGCTAACCCTGTCCAATTCGTCATGCTGATTCCGAGCACCCCCAGAAGAGGCAGGTAGGTCAGGAAGATCAGTCCGAGGAAAGCCGGAATCAAGCATATATAAGCAACTCTTGCCTCGCTTGAGTAAAAGCGAGAACGACGCTTCAGCGGTTTGTTAATCGGTTCCATATCTCGCTCCCCACCTCATGTTTGAAGGAAGACCGCCACTTGCAATATATTGGCGGTCATTCCTTTTATCCGTTATTTATTGCCTGTATGAGCCGCTTTCAAAGCATCGAGATTTTTGGTTATGGCTTCCTTGGCGGTCGTCTTTCCGGTCCAAACATCCCCCAGAGTCGATCCGAGCAAGGTGTTAAAGTCTGTCGTATGATTTGTATAGAACCACGATGCGGGTCTCGCGGCGGCGGATTGCGCATAATCGACTACCGCAGACTTGTATTCGTCATACGGAGGGAAGTTCGGATTGTCGACCCATTTATGGGTGAGAGTTTCATCCGTATACCACTTTTGCAGCGTTGGCATCCAAATGCCTGATGAGATGAGCCCCCAGTTGTTTTCTTCGGAATTGTACCATTTGAGCCATTCCATCGCTTCTTTCGGATGCTTGGTCTGGGAGAATACGACATTGGCGCCGCCCGTGTTTAGAGTAACCTTTTCCTTCATATAAGGCAGTACGGCAACGCCATAGTTCAAACCTTTCTCCTTGGCTGTGTTCAAGCTGGTTCCTACATTCCACGCACCGTTTGTGGCCATGGCAACCGTTCCTGCAATGATGGTGCGCTGAATGCCATCATCAGTCTGACCAACCGACAACGGGGCAACATGATCTTTCAAGTATAGATCAGCAACTTTCTGAATCGCTTCCGTACTGGCGTCTTCTCCGATTCTCACTTCGGTCCCGTCACTCGAATAGAAACCGCCGCCATTGCTAAGCGCCCAGGTTTCCAACTGCCACGGTAGATTTTCAATAGAGGCGCCATACTGAACGATGCTCTGCGATTTAAAGCCATCCTCGTCAGGATGTTTGCCATTCTTGTCAACCGTCAGCTTCTTGGCCGCAGCTACGAATTCATCCCATGTCCATGCTTTATCCAGTGCAGATGGTGGATAAGGCACATTCGCTTTGTCAAACATGTCTTTGTTGTAATAAAGGAGGAGGATTTCATTGGCAGCAGCATAGGCTACGGTTTTGCCTTGATATTTGTAGGCCAAGCTATCGAGCGGCTTGCTGTCGCTTCCATCGTACATGGAGCTCACATCATTCAACATGCCGTCAGAGGACCACTGGATGACGCCATCCTCCTTCAATATCCCCGTATCCGGCAATTGGCCTGCCGTTGCCTGTGTATTCAACTTTGTCATGTAGTTTTCCCAAGGAATTGCCTCCACTTTTACTTCGATTTTGTCTTGGGAAGCATTAAACTTATCTGCCGCCGCCTGGACGGTTTTCCCTTCTTCTTCGCTACCCCACATCGAATACGTAATCTTGACCTTTTCCGTTTTGGAAGGCGAATTCTCCGGTTTACTTGAAGCCTCTCCTGCCGATGGTGTTGTATTTGTCTCTTTGTTACCGTTGTTCCCACAGCCTATTGCACTGAATGTCAGTGCAGCCAAGACTAGACCTACCCCAAGTCTTTTTCCTACTTTCATTGCCCCGTTCTCCCTTCATCAATTGAATGATGTTAAATGCTAATCGTTTGAATGAACGTTTAGCCTTTCTACGCCTGACCAAACCGTCGTGTTTTGCCATTGCAACATGACATGATTCAGGAAAGCGCTTTAATAGAATTGTGACATGAAGTACCTTGAAAAAAAACAACATTTTCCAACCTGATTTTTAATATTTTCAACCTTCGTTCTTACGCCACCGATTTCCCGATATCGGGAAATCGAGCTTATGCCAGACGATCAACAGGAAACGCTTTATTTAGAAGACAACTATGAAGTATTATAAAAATAACAATATTTTCTACCTTGATATTCACGATTCCAATCTTAGGAGGAAACAGTGTGGACTCTACGATTCTTCATTTTATCTCACCACCGATTCCCTATTTCGTGGATTGCGGTTATGCCTATTACGAGGTAGGAGATACCCATATCGACCGAAATTGTATCAATGTATTCGATCTGATTGTCGTCCGCAAAGGGGTTCTCCCCATTGCCGAGAATGACCATAGCTGGGAAGTCAATGAGGGAGAAGGACTCATCCTTCTCCCGAATGCTCATCATTACGGCAATGCGCCCTGCAAAGCCGATACGGAAATCATCTGGATTCACTTTCAAACCTTCGGCAGCTGGCAGATGTGCCGCGACATGAACGAATGCCAGAGCAACCAGCTGGAATTGATCGAGGAACACAAAAAGTTAGCGTATGTCAATCACGCCGATGTCTGTTCCATCTTCCTTCCCAAGCACATGAAGCTGTCGACGAAAGCGTTGGAGGCGCTTGACACCTTCTTTCAGCAGGAGAATGAACCGCAGTCGCTTCGGAACTGGAAGCGACAAGTTTCCTTCCAGTTATTTTTGCAACATTTGGATCGCGATCTCGCTTCCCCCGCGAACGCCACCACGATTCAGCTCGCCGAGCGGATCGAACTGTTCATCCGCCAGAACTATGCCAGCGATATCACGAACTCGGTGCTGCAAAAGAAGTTGAACTATCACCCCAATTATCTGGCTAAAGTGATGCTGAAAATGTACGGAATGACCCCAGTAACCTATCTTCAATATTACCGGCTTGAACAATCCAAACGGCTGCTGCTGCAAACCTCCAAATCTATTGCCCAGATTGCAGATGAAGTTGGCTTCCATCATATCTCGCATTATTCCACCTGTTTCTCCAAGAAAGAAGGTCTCTCTCCCTCAGGCTTCCGCAGCAAATTCGCCAAGAAGCGCTAGATGCAGCGAATCCGGAGGACGTTCCGCTACAGCAATACGAGAAGAGCGTTCAGCTTGCCTTCTCCGATTCCCGGCTTTCTGCACGACACAAAGCTGAAGCTCAGGCCCTAAAACCACCCAAGATGATTYGGGCAGATGGAGCTCGAAGGATTCGTGACCAAGCAAGCATAAGCCCAATCATTGCGCTCCCCACGAAAGGCAAGCTTTGCTGTGGGCATTTTTCACCATATGTGCTCTTGTTTTTTCGCAAAAAAACACGCCATCTATTTGGCGTGCCTATTATTTCTGTTTGGTGAAGCCAAGGGGGATCAAGCTTCGCTCTACTTGTGTTCTCAATTAGGGATGTCTGAATCTCTTTTTCAACGGCTGATTAAACTTACTCGACGAGGGCTTTTAGCGGTAGATTCGACGCCGTGCTCCTACACTAGATGTAATTGCCGCATGTAAAGGATGATGCATGTTGCCCAAGCTGGAAGATACTTGTCTTCTGTAAAGCCAGTTATAGCCTTTCCTTCGATAGATTTACCCGAAGCTCTAGCTAGCATGAGTGCAATCTCTGCACGTGTAATCGGATCATTCGAATGGAAAGCACCTTCTTTGTACCCTGTAATTATACCTGCTTGCTAGATTTAACCATGATCCTCAATTAATAAAGACAACCTGAGGGCGGTCATTATTCGTTGCGTTTTACGGTGATTAAGTGTTCAGGACAAGTACGCGCAGCCATTGTAATGGCGCTTAAATGCCTAACCATATAAAGGCAAATAAAAAGGATGTCAGCCTTGACTAATCGCCGCTGACATCCTCACTGTTTAAGACTCTACGATCCGCTGGCAACAATTCTGCTGACTGATCATTTTAGTTCTCATCCAGCTCCAAAATACGGAGCAGAATTGTAATTACTTCCGCTCTGGTAGCCACGGCATTGAAGTCAAACTTGCCGCCTTCCTTGCCCTGCATAATCCCTTTTGCAGCAACTGCGCCAATCGCGCCTTTTGCCCACTCTGGCAGTTTAGCTTGGTCAGTAAAGTTTGCTGCTTTGTCCTTTTGGTCTTCCAGCTTCAAAGAACGAGCTATCATAACTGCAAGCTCAGCGCGCGTCAAACCGCTATTTGGACGCAGCGTTCCATCCGCATAGCCGCTTAAAATTCCCGCTGATACAGCCTGCTCCAGCGCTTCTTTTGCCCATGGAGCAATGTCAGCTTCATCATTAAAGGCATGCTGCTTTCCATCGCTTTGTACAGTCAATGCACGGGATAACATCACTGCAAATTCCGCACGGGTTACCGCCGCATTTGGCTTGAAGGTTTGATCCTTGTAGCCAACTACAAAGCCTTTAGTCACTGCCTTGCGAATCGAAGCTTCTGCCCAGTGTCCCGCAATATCCTTCAATTCAACCTGGTTCTCTTGATTTCCGCCGGTGTTGCCGCCGTTATTGCCACCGTTATTCCCGCCGTTGTTGCTACCATTGTTACCGCCGTTGTTGGTGTCAGGCGTGGTATCAACTACTGTAATCGTCAACACCTGCGGCTGTCCTGCGCTAAACTCAAACGTTAGCTTCGCAGTACCTTTTTGTAATTTCGCCAAGTAAGCCGTCGTAAACGTGATCTGATCACTATTCACAACATAATCAGTGCCAGCCTGCAGCTGTGTACTGCCGTTCTTAATGGCTGTCAGTGTATTCCCTTTAAGCTCCAGCTTTATTGCAATTGCTTGCTGCTTGCTAGTGTTCAGATCAAATTCAGCAGCAGCTTTGCTGATTTCGCTATCCTGAACGATAGGTTTGATTTTGTTAAGAAGATCCGTCTTAACTTCGCCGTCTGCCATAATCGTAACAAAGTTGCGAGCTATAGCGTTATCGGCAGCTGATCCAGACGCGAGAGCCTTTGAAACGGCAGCGCTTGCCGATGCTTCAAGCATTTCATTGTATTTGCCTGCGCCTAAAAGATATATGTCTGTAAATGAACTTGAATTTTTTAATTGTCCACTTTCAACTTCAAAGGTGGATCTGGTGCTGTCTGACTCACGCGAGCTGTCAGATTCATTGAGCATGATTGATATTCCGATTCTTCCGTTCGTGAGCTCCGATGCAGGATTATTATGAACGGTATTAAACGGAATCTTTAAATCGTAAATCGTCGTTTTCGTATCTTCATCTCTCGTAATCTTTGCTGCGATATCAGTAATCGGAGCAGTCGGTGCATTGGCGCCTGTGGGACGAGTCCATGCCCATATTACATCTTTGTTGTCAYTGGTGAGCGCGAACCCCAATTCATTCCGTGTAGTACTGTTGGTTGCGGGATTGCGTAAATCAATGCCTAACTGCAAATTATCCTCTCTCCATATATTTCCTCCAGTTTGGCTATTGAAGTGCACGTCGTCTGTAACGACAATGTATGCGTATAAATTGCTGTCGTCCCATGCAAAATGCGATCCCACGCTGAGGTCTTGCGGACCATCCCACGTTCCCGAAGTGACATAATCTTTGGTGTCCATTACAAATGCCGGAGTCGCAGCACTCTTTGCCGGATTTTCAGCGCCTGCAGAACTTACCTTTTCAGCGTATGCCGCGTCAAATTTTGCCGTATAGGTGTATGCTTTTCCGTCATCGAGTTGAAGCTTGAATGTAATCAGACCTGCGGCATAATACGGTAAATCTACGGTTACGGATTCGCCTGCCGCAAGCGCGTTAAATGTAATGGGAGTGAAATCTTTAGCATAAGCAGCCGGGGATACAATTGTTAATGTTCCGGGTGCAGAGGCTCTTCCTCCGACATTATACTTAACGATGAATTGTTGTTTATCTCCGTTTTTGGTTAGGTTGAATACAAACGGTTCCGCCAATAAATCCGAGCCGTAAATGCCGTACGGATTGTCCGCCGGGGTGCTATTTCTCAAGCCGGATGCGTAATAATTGTTGCTAAGTTCTATCGATGTGCCGCTCTCGCGCAGCATGGCATACACATTATTATTCTGGCCGTTCTTGGACGGCTGGAAGTAAGAAGTGTATACATGCGCCTTACCGCCGTGGACATCAATACCCGGATTGTTGCCAGGCAGCTGAGTAAAGTTTGCTTGCTGTAAGCGAACGACACCGTTATTTACGATTGCTCCCGCTACGGTCGGGCTTCCCCAGAACGCGCTGTTGTACAGGACAAGTTCAGCGTCTTGGTGGATTTTCGCGGTATTAGCTGCATCTCCCATTCTGACATACGCTCTATTCGGCTCCGTCGTGATGTTCGTATTAACCAATTCTGAGTTGATCGCGATTATTTTGGTGTGTTCGTCAGCGTCTTCCACATAGAGTGCGTACGTGGTTCCATCCGAACCGTGACCAATCATCGTCATTTTTCCGGGGTATGCGAATTCGCCGTTCCCCAGGTCTCTTTTCAGGAAGTGTATACCGTATACCGAACCGAAAACGAAATTGTTGAAAATCGTCTGGTCTTCCACATCGGCGAATTTGAGCGCACTCATGTATCTTTGTACGAATCCGTACAAATCGCCGGTTGGTGCCGAATATCCTTGGCCTCCCGGAAGCCTTAAAGCGTAATGCGGATTGAATTGCATATTTCTAATAAATCCGCCTTCCGCGCCTCCTCCGACCCAAATGCCTGCTCTGAGGAGCGTGCCTCCTAAATAATCAACATAGTGACCATCTGTTTTATAGGAAGCCAGATCTATTCCTTTATCCCCAATTGGGATCGTTAAATTGATTGCATATACGCCTGCGCCTTGCCCCTGTACCAAAAACGGAGTTTTAAGCGTTAGGTTAGGGTTGTCGAGATTGACGCTGGTTATATTCGTTTGCGCAATGTTAAGTCCTCTGAGCCCTGCGTTTGCCTTAAGCTGAATAAGGGAATTTCCGTTTTCTCCCTCAGCCCCGCCGGTGTACGCTGTAAAGATCGCCGTGCCGCCGCCTTGTGTATGGTGCTGTACGTCCCATGTTCCTCTGAGTTCAACACCCTCGGGAACGATGACGGGATTATTCAGTCTATATCTTCCACCAGGTAAATAGATCGTGCCGCCACCGTGATTAGCTTTAATATAGTCAAGAGCTTCCTGCAGCTTTGCAGATATATCCACGGTCGGTGCGTTGCCTGTTAACGAGCGCGGGAAGTCAAGTCTAAGCACTGCGCTTGATGTCGGTCTCGGGTGTACGTCAATATCTGTTTTTACATCTTTCGGAATAGGTTCAAACAAGTAATCAACATCATTTACGATTTGTACCGCGGTGTTATTGCCGTCAGCCTTAACGTCCAGTTTAAGGTTATCGATGTGAGCGGCAAGGTCAGCGCTCTCGATGTTAAGGTTATAACCGGAATTTACCGATTTGAATGTTCCGAAGTTTGCTCCAAAATGTGCATGTTTGTCTGCCTGTTTGAAATTGCTCTGACTGACTAATGCGCTTCCTCGGCCCAGGAAGTTCAGCGCATAATTGTCATATTCGTCGAACGTGCTATCCTCAAAGGATATCACTCCGCCTCTGGCGTTGCTTACAATCGGACCTTTAAATGCAACTCCGTTGAATTGAACAGAAGTGTCGAAACGTTCGTTGAAATATACTGCCGTGTCGCCTCCGAATTCCGAGTTCGAGAGCAGCAGACCGAAACCGTTAACGTTGTCAATGTATATACCCGTTTGACTGTCTTCGATTTTCAATCCGTAGAACTGCGCGTTCGGTGCTTCGTCGCCGCCAGGTTCTCTTCCGATCCACATCCCCGTCTTATACCCGGAAATATTTAATCCCGAGACATATTCCCAATCTGATCGGTGCATCATGAATCCGGTAGCATTCGCTCTTGTGTACGCTCTCGCGTCCGATAGAGACGGTGCGCCGTCAAGACCTGAATTCGCCCAGTATTTCGGGTTCATGTCCACGTTCTCGATACGTCCGATGTCTGTACACGTGTGAACCACGATGCCCTTGTAGAGAGCCGTCATATTACTGTTCACAACGTAATGCATTTCACTTGGCAGGGAGATGAATCCACCCCAAGCGTTTACAAGAGTAACGTTATCAAGCGTGACGCTGTTTCCGGTTCTTTGATAGAACGTCCACGGATACGGAATTCCTTTGATGTCTTCAAATTCCCCTGTCTTCTGGCCATCTGCGTTCCTCTTTTCAACAGTGGTTGTAGCATTAATATCTTGATTCGGATACCAGACTGAAAGGTTCGTTACACCTGTGCCTTGTTCCATGTCTATGAATCGATCGGATACGTTAGCTACTTTTTTGCCGCCTGTCTGATTTTCTCTCTCGTCAGAGTCAACATACGTATCATAATTGGCGGAATTATGTCCGGCATAGACTGCGAGAATGGTTCCGTCGATTTTACCATCGTAATCGTCCGCATCCGGATTATCCCATTCGCCGCGGAGCTGTACGCCTGCCCGCAAATTTAAAACCTGTTTATATTCGTAGGTTGTACTGCCTGTCGTGCTTTGAACGCTTATTGTGCCGGTAGTTTCCGTGTAGAACGCAAAGGTTCCCGCCGGAATATAGACTACGCCGCCGCCGTCATTATAAGCCGCATCAATCGCGGCCTGGAAAGCCTCTCTATTATCGAAATCAACTAAGCCCTCCGCTTCGGCCATCTCTGCTGTTTTCGCACCGAAAGCGAGTACGTTAAAGTCCGATATTGCCCAATCTTTCGCGTCGTGTTCCTGAACGATTGCCGCTCTCATGTGTTTTGCGTAATCATATCGATCCGGAACTGTAAGCACAAATGTTTTAGTCTGGGTTACAGGAGCGGCTACCGGACCTCTTTTTACCGTCGCCGTGAGCGTTACCTCGCCTCCGCCGTCCGGACGGTTTGTCGGTATCACGCCTGCAGTGGTTATAAGGGTAGCAGCGGATGTCGTCCATGTAATATCCGTCATATTTTCACCCATGGACGGGAGAACTACGTTCGTCGTCACATTTGTCTCAGAAGCATTCATGCCTTTGATTAAATTCCATGTCAGTTTATTCAACATATCGTTTACCGCTTCCTCGTCGGTTCCGGTCCCTGTTCCGCGAACGACGATATTAAAAGTTTTAACAACAGGTGTTGCCGTTCCTTTGCTTACTGTCGCCGTGAGTGTTACGGATGTGTTCACTCCTTGACGAACTACTGCGCCGGTGTTGCTGTTGATCACCGTGTTATTGGTAGATGCCCACACAATGTTCGTACTCGCTGAACCCACCTTAGCAAGATTCAAATTGGTTTCTACCAGATCCTGTCTGGTATTCGTACCCTTGATTGCGTCCCAAGTCAGCGCGTCCGAAACAAGTTTTACCGCTTCTTCATCCGTTGGAGGAATTTCGGTTATTCGTATGCTCTGTATGATTGCTCCGGCTGCACCGATCCGGAAGTGCGCTCCTTGATTTTGTGCTCCTATCGCAAAATTAGCTCCGTTAAGCACACCCTTTGAAGTCACCCAAGCGTTTCCGCTTCCTGTGGCCGGAAGGCTCGCTGATCTATACGCTTCAAATCCAGAGAAACTGCCAGGATATATGGTGTTATACTGTAACGAAATACCGCCCGCTGCGCTCGGTCTCCAGTATGTGACCGCTAATTCAACCTTGTTTGCTTGCTTAAGCTTAAGATCGTCTACAATGACGTACATAAAGTTGCCGATCTTCACAGCGTTTACGCCGCTTTGAGTGACTACATCCACCGCGGTACCGCCGTCTCCGATAAGACTGACGCCTATGCCGTTGCCTTGTAGTCCTTTGTACGGTCCAGCTGGATCTCCACCGTCGCCGAAACCGCTTCCAATGGTATCGACAGCATCAAATAATTCAGGATCGTTGAAGTCAATGAACACTTCAGCAAGTTCGTTAGTCGTACTGGCTACTGTCAAATTGAAAATTTTATGAACAGGTGCTGCATTACCTTTGGTTATTTTCGCCGTAAGGGTTACGGCTTTTCCTACGTCAGGGTCGCGAGTTACACTGCCAGTTGCGGGATCTATAATACCTGCCGGTTCAGCAGTCCATGCAATAGCCGTATAGTTCGCACCGGTTGCATGAAGTGTCAACCCTGTTCTTACTTCGGATTGAATAGCATTCGAATTCCTGATCGTATCCCATGTCAGCTTATTTGCTGCGTCCGATACGGCTTGATTGTCATCAAGATGCACCACTTTAACTCTTGTATGCGTTCCTGCAAAAGGATATTGCGTATTTTGAGCCGTACGTGCGAATGTATAATAGGTGCTGCCTGTTGGTTTTGCAAATGCCGAAGTATACGTGCCTGCAATAAGAGTACCCGTCGTCCAATCGCCGGTTGCCGGAGCGTCACCGGTAGTGTTGATCGCGAACTGCACAGCCTGGCCGTTTGCAGGCGCTGCTGAGGATAACGTAACGTTGCCCGTTGTCTCAACAGCCGTGGGAATAGGTTTCGGAGAATCCACGGTATTCTGAAAACGCGGGTTCTTGATATAGATGTCGCCTTGGGGCACGGATGACCATTGCATTTGCAATCTCCCTGCCTGTACCGTGTCCAAATTAATGGGATTGAAACCATTCGGAGAATTGGCCGCTGATAATTGCGCATAAACCGTAATCCATTCATTAACCTTTCCATTTTTGATTTCGTTAACATTAAGGTTAAGACGCGAATTGGTGTCAAGATTGTTACCGCCACTTGCCATCGCGATCCAGTTATTTCCACTGAGCTTTAAAAGGTCCGTATGTGTAACATACATATCAAAGACAAAATATTGATTCGCATAAGCTGATAAATCCTGATTGCCGCTGCTGCTAACAAAGCGGGCATCCCAAAGCCGTTCAACGCCGGCTCCTATTTTTCCAGCGCCCAACTTAACCGCGTTATTTCCGTCCGGCGCAATAGCGCTGCTTGTTCCCTCTTCTATATTAGGAAAATACGTCGCAGCCCGGGCGTTGACCTCCGCCGGCACGGCTCTCACCGTCAAGGTAAAAGTTTGTGTAGCACTTGCATTGCCCTTGGTAATTGTCGCCGTGAGTACGACGGTTTTGTCTACTTCTCTATTCAATAAACGATTTACGCCTCCGGTGCTGCTTATTGCCGCATTGTCCGAAGACCAGGCTACGTTAGTTGTTCCTATTGCTGTCGGAAGGCTAAGTTGTGATTTTACATCGTTATTCGAAGTATTACTGCCTTTAATCGCATCCCATGTCAGAGACGCCGCCGCCTCATTAACCAATGTTTGTTCATCAATAGACGTTACCGTAATTCTTGAAGATGCGCCGATGAAGTTGTAACTGTTGTCTGCTTTCGCCCGCGCGAATACATAATAAGTCTGCGCTGAAGGCAATGTGGCAAATTGATGAGAATAAACATTATCGTTTTTACTTCCATCCACCCACCCGGATGCGGGAGCGATCCCATCTTCGCTTATTGCAAACTCAACAGCTTGCCCGCTAGCCGGTGCGTTCGCAGTTACTGTTTTTGTTGCTACATCAAGTGCGGGAGCCGTTGACGGTGAAACCGGTACGCCTAGCGTACTTTTCTGGAAACGCGGGTTTTTTATGAAAACGTCAGTGCTAGGGACACTAGTATCCCATTGCAGATGCATGGCTAGTCTGGTCACCTTGTCTAACCAGGCGTCATTGAAATTCCCGGCTACGGCACTTGACGTAGATAACTTCGTATAGACCGTCGCCCATGTGCCCACTGCAGCATTTGTGACTCCGCTCAAATCAAGCTGGAGACGAGAATCGGCGTTGAACTTATCCGCAGCGGGATTACTGTCGCTTACGATGACGAGCCAGTTATTGCCTAGCATATTTTTAAAGCTCGCATTTGGAATATACATCTCGAAAACGAAGTATCCGTCCTTGTAAGCGGATACATCTTTTAGAGGCGCTACGCTTGGCGTGAAGAGGTTATCCCAAGGCCCCCCGCCCTTTGAGGTTCCGGTGTTTAAACTCCACGCTTTCTGTCCGTCTGGCGCATCGGCGTTTGTCGCCGTATTACCATCTGCGCCTGCATTTACGGTCAAAAGAGATACATCATCTCCCCATGCCGCGCTGACTGCCATAAGCGGAGAAAACAAAGTAAATAGCATCGCTGTCACAAGTAAAGATGCTAATAATCGTCTTTTTTTCATTCTCAAATTTCCTCCATATATCCTATTTTTAGGTTTTGAAGAGATCCCATAACTCTTTCAAACTTCTTCACTTAAATACTAAATTCAAAACTTTCTATGATTTTATGTAGTGCACAAAAAAAGTGATCCTTTACACCCAATATGAACCCCTCATGTGTGGCCTGACAACACTTTCCCGCTTTTATGCTGGCTGCCGCATCACCTCTACTATTCCATATGTCTAGTCTTGTAAATGCGATCCCGTCCACAATTGACCCGATGTTAGCGTTTTCACGAGCTCAAAAAAATAACAAGATTCAAAGAGCGATAAGCGTACGTGCAAATAACGTAATCTCACTACTTCTTTTAACCCTGTAATAAGTTCCCGGAACACGATTTGTATATTGGGGACTTATCTTATCATACGAGTGTTGCAATAAAGTTCCAATGAGGTAGTCTTATCCTTTATGGGGACAATATTAATTTAATGAAAACAGAACGCCGTCTCGCTATCATGTGGTATCGTCCCCAATCACAATTCAACTTGTAATTTTCGAATCAACCAGTTCGTCAACCCCTGCCCCCTCGTTCCAATGAACTGGCTCTACCGTAGATTGCATTCAATCTTGATTCCAATCCTAAATTTCATTTCCTCCTGTAATCTTATGAAGCAACTAGGCTTCACCAAAAAAACCACTTCAGATGAAGTGGTTTGAATTAATTGTTTGGAGGTGCCTAGGGCGACCCTCACCCCTGACCTCATATCTGCCAGTGATATGCTCTCTCGTGTGGGGCTATTACACTACCCCAATTTATCTAGCATTCGACGGGTGGGGCGTTCCATTCATTCACGATATACACGCATCAACTCATTAAGGCTCCACCGATTCGGCTACCTTCATAGCCTCGTCGCCCGAAATCGGACCGGACACGCCATACTGAATGCCGTCAACCACCCAGAACAGCTCTGTGAACTCGGCTTGCTCGAAAATTAAGCCGTCCGCTCCACCCACTTTGGTCTGTGTGAACAGGTCTGTCGGGAACGCTGCCGGCATGCGGCTCGCGCTGAACGTCACCGTCTTATCACCCGAACCGTATGTGAAGTTTAAATCTCTGAGCGGTTGGTCCTTCATTCCCACGCCGACGATCTCAGCCAGCTTGAAGCCTTCCGGGGCGACTTGAGGAACAAGCACACCGGAACCGAAAGCTGCTTTCGCTGCCTCCGCCGTTCCTAACGGAGTTGTAATCAATTGGGACAACTCCGAACCTGTGGCTCCTCCGTTTCCGGGCAGCACGATTTCCGACGAATTATCCGTTGGCGTCGGGACTGCGGCGGGCTCTTGCAGCATCGGCAATCCCGCCACTATGACGACTGCCGCGACCAGCGCTGCCGCTCCTGCAAGCCAGGCTTTCGGAAGAACGAATCGGCGGCGGCCTCTCGCTTCCGCGGCGGCTTGTTTCCTGATCTTCTGTTTAACGCTATCGCTCAATTCCATTTTAGAAAACAACATATCATCCGACTCCTTTTGCAAATGTTGACGTAAATTACGCTCCATGTCCGTCATCGGTTGTCTCCTCCTTGCGCATTTCCCGAGCCAACGCCTCGCGCGCCCGGTGCAGTCTGTTTCTCACGGTACCCTCGGGCGACGACGTCGCTTTCGCAATTTCCCGTGTGTCCAAGTCCAGATAATAATATAAATACAAAGCCTCCTGATACGGCAGAGGCAGACGCAGCATATGCCGCAAAATCTCGCTTTTCTGCAATCTTTTAAGCGCTTCTTCTTCTACGTTGAATATCCGTCCCCGCTCCATCAGGCTGGGATCGGTCGGCTGTTCCGTAAACATCCGCACGCCCATCTTGTCCCGGCAAACGTTGATAGCGATCGTCGTCAACCAGGTTTTAACCGCGCTATCTCCACGAAACGAGTTCCAGTTGCGATAAGCGCGAAGAAATACCTCCTGACTGATATCCTCGGCAAAATGCCGATCCCCGGTATAAAAATAAGCGGTGCGCATGATCGTCGAGCCAAAGCTTTCCATCAGCTGCTCTAGAGCTTGAGTGGGATCTTTCGGGAAATTTTCCTTATTATTCGAGCCGGCCGGCATCACTGAATCATCACCTCCACCTATTAGACGGCCTGAGCGCATTTTTCGCTGCACTGGATCTCCCACCTAGAGGTATTACACATCATAATTATTATTATTTTCGTCGTTATAGGAAGTGAATGGTACGAGATGTTCGTTGACACAATAGGACTACACGTGTAGTATATGATTTGTAGGCCTACAATTGTGATCCTTTTACATGTAACGGGAGGTTTCGAGTATGACAAAATTACCACAAATCACAGATGCAGAATGGGAAGTTATGAAAATCCTCTGGGCGAGGAAGGAATGTCCATCCAGCGAAATTGTTAAACAACTAACGGAAACAATGGACTGGAGTCCGAAGACGATTCGTACGCTGCTTAACCGTCTGGTGCAGAAAGAAGCGGTTGGAATCAACAAAGACGAATCTCGACGAGCCCAAATGTTTTATCCTTTGGTTTCAGAAAATGAGTATTTGCAAAGTGAAACAAAAAGTTTTTTGCAAAAATTGTACGGTGGAGCCATTAAACCGATGCTTGCGAACTTCCTTCAGGAGAAAAAACTGACGGAACAGGAAATCAATGAGCTGAAACAATTATTCGATGATAACAAATCGAAGACAGGCAAATAGCCATGACATATGTGCAGATGTATATGCAGTTTTTTTTCGACTGGGTGATTCGCGCTTCGTTGATGGCAAGTGTGCTGGTTGCTCTCATTGTCATGATCAAATGGATGCTCAGAAACAAGTTGCAGCCGAAGTGGCATTATCTCCTATGGTTTCCTGTTGTCATTCGGCTCGTATTGCCTTGGGCGCCAGAAAGCTCGTACAGCGTATACAATCTATTGCCAATGAAGCAGCAGTTGTCTAATGAATCCCTTTTAGGATCGCTCGATGATATTTCCAATCTTTATGAACGAAAGAATCAGTTGAAGAACAACGTGGATTCACCGAGCGAATGGACACTCAAAGATCCATCCGATGTCATAGTTCATTCCTCTGCGAATGTTCCTGAAAAACAAGTCCTTGCAAAGCAATCGTTTGTGGATCTATTATCCAAAATAACGCTGCGAGACATCCTGTTGTTTGGTTGGTTGCTAGGGGTCATAATCTTGAGCCTTGTAACCCTTATAGCCAATATCAACGTGTATAGACGAATTAAAAAACAGCCCAATGTAACCCATCCAGCGGTATTACAAGTATTCGAGCAATGCAAGCGCCAAATGTCGGTCAAACAACCGATTCTTCTGACCGTAACAGATGCAGTGCCGAGTCCTGCGGTTTATGGGTTTATGAAACCAAGGATTTTATTATCCAGTTCGTTGATTCGTCCGATGGATGCCGATCAATTCCGTTATATTTTCAATCATGAACTGGCACATATCAAGCGCAGGGACGTTGCGATGAATTGGCTCATGCATGTTCTGGTTATTTTACATTGGTTTAATCCGATAATGTGGGTTGTCTACGCACGAATGCGAGCAGATCAAGAGATAGCCTGTGATGCATTAGCCTTGTCCTACATCCATGCTGAACACAAAGCAGCTTACGGCCAGACGATCATTAATTTATTGGAGTATTATACAGGAGCCCAGAGATATCCAGGTTTGGTCGGATTATCGGGTAATTACAAGCATCTCAAGAGGAGAATACTCATGATTAAACATTTTAAGAAAAATTCTATGCGTTTATCTGTTTTAGGATTAGCAACGCTATTAACTGTCTGCTCATTCTCATTAGTAAATGCTCAAGGGAATACCCAATCAAATGAAACAGTGGAAGTGGCAAAGCTATCGAAGCCTGGAGGCGGCCAAATCCAAAGCCTGACAGTCAATACTGCAGAAGAAGCTACTCTCGTATTGCAGAAGTATTTTAACCTGACTGGATTTTCACTTATAAAAGATGAAAGAGAAACTGCCACTTATGTAACCGCAGACGACAGTATGCGTGTATGGGTTGGTCAAAATAATAAAATAATTGGTATTAACGATATGAAGGCAGCTAAAGAATCAAACAAAAGCAATGAAATACAAAAAGAACAATGGATTTCAATAGACCAAAGTAAAGAGAAAGCGACTCAATTGGCTCAACAATTCTTGGACGTTAGTGTTCAAGAAGTACAAATTACAACAACAGAACATAGCTACGCCAATGATTCACTTGTTTTATTCGAAATTAAACCTTCTTCCGAGGGTAATCCTACCAGCGATGGCCGGTTTCTTGTAACAGTGGATCGATCCACTGGAGATATTACAAATAATAACCCTTTTCTGTGAATGAGCTGAACGACTAGAGGCTATCAACTGCTACCGCAAGGCCTTAGGGCAACAAATGTACAATCGGAGAACGATAGTTAAATAATCAGTGCAGCAGTCTGAACAAGACTCCATTTTGTAGACAATAAAAAAACCTATGCTGCATGGTCAAGCCCCGATTTTATAGACATTGAAAAAAGCCCTAGGAAACAAGCTGGCGACGGTACTCAACCGGAGTCAGCTTGTTAAATACCTTTTCAAACGTTATTAATACCAACGGATTTTCATTGTTGAAACTCATGTGATAAGCAATAATTTCAGTATTAAACAAATCCTTAATAACGTACAGGTAAATCTTCTGATCGAACACGCGGTACTGAGTAATATCCATGACCCATTTCTGATTGGGTTTGTCGGCTGTAAAATCACGATTAAGTTTATTCTCCGCTACACGTCCTACATACGGCGCCCTCTATTATCCATAAGCCTGTACTCTCCGAGTTGCTTGTATTTACGCATCCATATCTTAATCTGACCTTCATCTTCAATCCCCAATACCTTTATTATCTCCCTTTTTGTTTTGCCACCTAGCTTTAGCTCGATTGCTTTTAGCTTGGTCTCCTAACTGTAACGTTTAAACTTCTGTCCTTTTGTAGCCAATGCCAAACACCCCCTAAAATAGTTTAGATTAACCCAGTTTTTTTTCTAATGTCTATTTTTGGGGGTGCAGTTCAATCATAGAAGAGGTTTTAATTTTCTATGATTACCACACAGGTCTTACTCTTGTTGGTAAATTACCTTCATTTGCTCCATAAATTAATTTTGATAAATCTTCTTTGATCATTTGCAGTCGTTCTGCTCCAATGTTTTCAATCCAACGTTGCTCAATCTCAGTTAGAATCTTCTCTTTTGCTTTCACTACTAACCAACCTCGTTCGGTCAAAATAATAATTTTCCCTCTATTATCAGTGGGATGAGCTTTGCGTATTACATAACCACATTGCTCGAGATAATCCACCATTTTACTCACAGCTTGCTTTGTAACTCCTAAATATTCGGCTAGTTCTATACCTGTTGCTCCATTAGGATTGATACATTTAAACATAAAACCATGTACAGGTCTAATATCATCAAATCCCAATTCACTCAATCTGTTATGTAGTTCATTAATCGATACACTAAAAGATAATGACAAAAGGGATGTAAGATCTAATTCACTAAAAAATTGATTATTCATACATATTACCTCCTTCAATAAAGTCAACTAGGTTGACTTTGTTCAGAGTTCATTGTACTATGCATAATATAGTCAATCAAGTTGACTATATTACGATTGTGAAAGAAATAGAATTCACCGAGACAAAATTAATAAATTATGGAGGGTTCTTATGGCTAATATCGTTAAAATTAGAGGAAGTGTATTTGCACCGTATGCTTGGTTGGAACCTATTAAAGATCCTTCAACTGGAAGGATCTTCGAATATACGGGTGATGCACGCGAATTTACACCTTACGCTGTAAATACAATGAGATCAAGATTAGAGCAAGAAGTGATTATTGATTTTTATAAAAAAGAAATTTTCACATTTGCAGATGCTTGTATTACGACTGTGAAAATTACAAATCCAGACGGTTCTATCGAACATAAAAAAGGAAAAACAAATACACAAAACATTGTATGTACGAATGTTATGTGGGGCGCTGATGATGTTTCTTTTGAAATGAGGGCAAGTGCCAGCAATCCGTTGAATACAGCAGCACCTGCAGCTGACTATGTATTAACTATAAACGTTAACAAAAGTGGGGATGCACATATCGAAGGTTTCCATGATGGGTTCCCTTGCTATGAATTTTATAAACAAACAGATTTCGGTCCATTTGAATTCATATATACACATGATTTCAGAAAAACTGGTGACACTCCAGCAGCGCTAGCTGGGGAAATGGAATACAATTTCAAAGCGACACTCTAGAAATAAATATTAAGTAGAAGATTGTAAACAGCAAATATTAAAGGAAAAGCAAGCATTTAACCATACGAAAAATAATATTAAACATTACAGAGGTGTATTCTCATGACTACTATCGTTAAAGTTAGAGCAAGTGTATTTATTCCAACATCTTGGACTGAACCTAGGAAAGATATTCAAACGGGTAACACAATCGAATTCGAAGGTGACTCACGTGAGTTTACACCTTATGCAGTAAACACTTTGCGTTCAAGAATTGAACAAGAAGTAATTGTAGATTTCTACAAAAAAGAAATTTTCACATATGTGAATACTGGCATAACAACAGAAAAAATCACAACTCCTGATGGTTCCATTAATAAAAGATCAGGAAAAGCTAGTACGGAAGGCATTTTGTGCACGGATATTGTATGGGAGTCAGACGAGGTCAAATTTCAAATGAGTGCAAGTGCTAGCAACCCATTAAATGTATTAGCACCTCCTGTTGACTATCTATTAACTGTACTTGTCAAAAAAGATGGTATTGTCGACATTCAAGGGGAACACGATGGATTCCCTTGTTATGAATTTTATAAGCAAGTAAATTTGGGTCCGTTTGAACAAATTTATACCCATGATTTCAGAGAAACTGGTGATACACCTGCAGCTATGGGTGGGGATATGGAGTATAGATTCAAAAAGATATTGTGAAGCCAATATGATGAACTTTTTAGTAATTAAAAATAAAACACCTTAGAGTAGTGAACACCAGGAGGAACAAATGACAACAGTTTTATTCGTAAAAGCAAACAATCGCCCAGCAAATCAATCAGTCAGTGTAAAATTATATGATGCATTTTTTGCGAGTTACAAAGAATCGCATCCAAATGATAAAATAATAGAGCTTGATTTATACAAGGAAGAATTGCCATATGTAGGCGTAGATATGATTAATGGCACTTTTAAAACGAGTAAAGGACTTGCGTTAACAGCAGAAGAAGCAAAAGCAGTAGCTGTTGCTGATAAATATTTAGATCAATTCCTTGCTGTTGATAAAGTTGTGTTTGGTTTCCCATTATGGAACCTAACAATCCCAGCTGTGCTACACACATATATTGATTATTTAAACCGAGCAGGTAAAACATTTAAATATACACCAGACGGTCCAGTGGGACTTATGGGGAATAAGAAAATTGCATTATTAAACGCTAGTGGCGGTGTATATTC